>NZ_BCVG01000002.1 GCF_001591625.1 Metabacillus fastidiosus NBRC 101226 | reverse complement strand
TCCTCATTTTTATTTTGATAGCATCTCATCTAAATATTTTAAAATTTCTTCTTTTTTACCTGAAACTTTTTCTTCTCTTATTTCATCTTTTTTCAATCTATCAGCCGCTTTTTTAAGTACTTCCTGTTCAATTGCCTGAGGAATGACAACAACACCATTAGCATCCCCAACGATCATATCTCCAGGATGAACAGGCTGGCCGCCGCAAGAAATTGGAACATTTATTTCGCCCACACCTGCTTTTCCACTTGCTGCAACTGCAATCCCTTTGCAAAATACTGGGAAGTTTAATTCTTTAATTCCAAGAACATCACGAACAGCACCGTCGACGACAAGGGCATTTACACCGAGAGTTTGTGCCATTCCAACAACAAAGTCTCCAGCAATACCGCGATATGTATCACCTTTTGTGTCAATAACAAGAACATCACCTGGCTTTGATTCTCGAATAGCTCTTAGAACAGCTAAATTATCACCAACAGGTATTTTTACAGTTAATGCTCTTCCTGCAAATCTGTATTCCTCTTTTAAAGGCTTAATTTCAGGGTTGAAATTGTTTAATCCATCCATTGCATCTGATATACAAGTAGTTGGAATACTCTCAAACTGCTTAATAATATCTTCCATTAAAATTCTCCTTTAATATAATATTTATCCTAGCCTTAACAGGCAGTAAGATTCCCGCTTCAGCGTTCTGGGAATTCAAAGAAGTTAAGTGGGAGATCACCTACCCGTAAAGGTCCAATTGGCTTAACTAACCATCATCGGGAGATAAGAAAAACCCCCAATGATGGAAGTTTCACCTTATAAAGTCATTATACATGAAATTGTCCAATGATAGAATGAACTGCTTCACACTTTAAATTTCCTAGTTAGATCATTTAATATTACGACTAATTGTTTTAAATCATCAACAGCTACGACGACATTTTCGAAATCTCTTGCTTGTGACTGCATCGTTGCTGCTACTAGTTGGGAAGAGGCAGAGCTTTCTTCAGAAGTAGCTGTAATTCTTTCAATTTCTTCTGCAAGCTGTTCTGAACCGGTTGTTAAATCAGTAATATAGCTGCTATTAACTTCTAATCTTTCACTAATAGTGTGAATAGACGCAGATGTTAATTGGAATGATTCACTTACTTTTACAATAGCATCTGATTGCTCATTTGCCCGTTCTTTTACGTCATGCATCGCATCAACGGTATTTTGTGAATCTTTTTGGACAGTAGCAATAATCTCTCGTATATCTTCTGTTGATTTTCTTGATTGTTCCGCTAGTTTTCGAATTTCAGTCGCAACAACTGAAAAACCTTTGCCGGCTTCACCTGCTCTTGCAGATTCAATCGAAGCATTCAACGCTAATAGATTTGTCTGGTCAGCAATTTTATTTATCTGTTCTAAAATTTTGCTTATATTTTCTGTCTTTTTGTTTAAATCTAAAATAGCCCTTTCAATATTGTTTGTTGCTTTTTGATTTTCTATATTTATTTCATTCAGCCCGGTAATTAAAGCCAGTTCTTCTTCATTATTTGTATTCACTTCATGCATAAGACCAAGCATGTTATTCGTATTTGTATGAAGCTCTTTACTTTTATTTGAAAGATTTGAAGAAATTTCAGAGCAATTTTCAATTGCTTTTGCCTGTGTTTTATTCCCTTGCGCAATTTCTTCAACAGATGCCGTTACTTCTTCTGTAGCAACAGTTACTTCATTTGATACAGATGTTAAAGAAATGGCCGAAGAATTAATTCTTTCAGAAACAGTACCAATATTCTTCGTAAGATTTCCCAATTCTTTTACCATTGTGTTGAAATTATCTCCAATTTCTCCAATCTCATCATTGTTTCTAATGCTCGTCTGGACAGTGAAATCACCATCCTGTACTTTTCTCATATCAGTGATAAGTGTACGAAGAGGTTTTGAGAGTCTGTTTCCTAAAATCAGACTTACTATAACTGCTAAAATGATAATTCCTGCTAATATAAGAACAATTACTGTCGTTAAATAGTAAATATCTTTATACATATCCTTTGCAGTGGAGGCTATCAGCAATGTTTGTCCATTTGTTAACTTTGCATAGGAAACAATTCTTTCTTCCTTATTAATCTTTAATGTTGCAATTCCATTTTCTTTTTTCTTTAGATCTTCAGAAAACTGTTTGTCAATAGTTGCAACTTGATCTGTTTGCTTTAGCTGTGGATGAAGTAAGAAGTTTTGATTTGGGCTTAATAAGGCACCATAGCTATTTTTATAAGGTTTAATGCTATTTACAATTTCAGTGAAAACATTAAAATTGATATCCATTCCTACTACTCCGATTGACTCACCGTTTTTGAAAAGAGGAACGACATAACTAATCATATCTACTCCAATATTTTCATTACGGTAAGGATCCAGCCAAACAGGCTTTCCTGCGTTAATAGGGGTATAGTACCAGCCGACATGGGCTGTGTCTGAAGGGTCATATTGACTGAAATCTGTCGGAACTAGCTGTTCAATTTTATTATCTCCATCAGTATCAGCATGGAACAGTCCTGAGGTAGGTTCTGTGAATTTTGGATTGAATCTAACATAGAAAGCCATTGCACCATTTGTGTTTTTCGAAAATTCATCTGCGATAGGTCTGATTTCCTCTTGGAATTTACTCACGTAGGCAGGATCGGATTTGAATTTCTCTACATCGTCTAATGAGGATAAAACTGCAATTGCGAGACCGTTAACGGATGTTTCAATCTTTTCAGCAGTTATATTCAATGTTTTTGCGTTATTTTCTGCTAATAACTGTGCATCATTATAAGCATACTTTTTCAAAATATTGTTACTTGCATAAATACTAATCAAACCTACAATTAATACTGCTGTTACAGAACATAACAGGATAGCGTACATTATTTTTGTTTTCACACTTCTCATGGAGATTTCTTCCCTTCTCTTAATAAAAAACCTTTTATAGATACTAAGTATTAGTACTAAAGACATATCGGATTCATATAAAATTCGGTGAATTTTTTAATAATCCTTCTTTTAGAACGTAAATTTTATGTAAAGTGTTTATTAATTTTTTAAATCTATTGTATAGCAATAAGTATATGAATCTATGATATGTTTCCAGCTGTTGCTTTAAAATAAAGTTTGATTAAAAATTTGTAGCTTTGGAATAATAATTGATCAAATTACTACTAATAACCTTGATAAACGGACAAAAAGAAAGAGCGTGTTTTGAAAAAAAGATTGATCAAAACATGCTCTTCATATATTCAATTGAATCATTCTTTTATAAAAAAGTTCGATCATTTCTATAATCCTTATTCCATTAAAGCGTCCGTTTTTTAATATTTTTAGTCATTTTAATTGAATTAATGTAGGCGATTGCTAATAGGAACACACTTATTTATAAAAGCTTAAAAAAATAATGGAATTAAATGCAGGATGATTCCTACAATGAAGAGAAAAAGAAGAAACTGGTGAATACGCCCAGATAAATCAAAAAGATAAATTTGGATTACTGCACGCAGACACCAAAAAACAGCCATTCCTATAAGTAGCACTTTTCCAACGGTTGAAGCATATACTTCATTCGCATGAAAAAGAAAGACGTATGCCATTAGAAAAAACATGAACGTAAGACAGATGTTTAGTGCTTGAAATACCGCGCGATTTACTGGGGACACTTTCTTTAACTGCTCTGACCAATTTAGGAGTCGCCAAAAGAAAAGGTGAAAAACTCCAAATGCAAGGTTAAAAATCGCAGCAACTTCAATCATCATCTTTCTCCTCATTTTTTATTATTTTAAGTCGTAGGGCGCTAGCTACTTTAATTGACATTTGTTTTTTCTTATAGTACATATTATTCTCCACCATTTTGAAATAACCTGCACATACCAATTGTTCTAAAATTTGGTCCTTTAATGGAATAACTTTATTATTACTTAACAGGTTCTTAATCTACAAGAAAAACCGAAATCCCTTCTTTATAGAGATAGGAAATTCCGGTTCATCTTTTTTATAAACGGTTAAACTTTTTTCGAAACGGTGCGACTTTTTTATAAACAGTTCAACTTTATTTCAAAGCCACAAAATTCCTCACAAGCTAGCATTTTACAATAAATAAAAAGAATCCATTTTGAAAAAAAGATTGTTCAAAATGGATTCTTTTCCTACAGATTTTAGTTTCGTTTCTAGATGATTGGTAAAATATTCAATCCGCCAATTTCACAACTGCATTTTGTTCTACCGTTATTCCTTCATGAAAATATGTATTACTTACCTTAGCAATATCTTCTAGTGAGCCAATTTCAATTGGTTTTGTCAAAATCTGTTTAATTTTTTCATCATCTGTATTTATGATTATTCTCGCTTCACTTTGATTTTCAAACCGATTATGCTTAACTGCTAATTCCATAGGTGATCTCTCTCCAAAATCCCACCAACCAGATTCACCGTATTCATTAAAATCAATATAGCGAACGCGTGCAATGATTATTTCTTCTCTATTTAGTCCCAATGCCATAAGGGCATTGATAATTCTTCTTTCAAACTCGTTGTAATCGTGTATAAAAATAAGAGCAGGCTTATCTTTTTGATCTAATTTCTCTACTTTTTGAGGATCCAAATTATCCACAAAATCTCTAAAATATGATGCTGGTACCGTTGTTGTTAATTTGTGTTTTCCCTCTTCTTTTGGGCAATCAAACATACTTTGCTTTAAAATATAAAAGCAAAAACATGGCAGCTCCATATTCCTAGATCTCTTCAAGTAAACACGTTGTCCAATAGGAACACGCACTAGATCAGGATATTTTTTATATTTCTGATTTAATTTAGCCGCATTCTCAATATCAAACATATAAAATGTTGCCAATGTTCCTTCTAATTTGTCTCCACGCCCCTCGCCGTTTTCAAAAGCATATTGAACCCAAGAGCTTGGTGTATTAAATTTAATTTCACCTTTTTTTAAAAAATTTTCAGCATATTGTCGAGTAGTGAGGCGAAATACTACCATAAAGTCTTCGGGTTTTGCCCATACACCTTTCTCTTCCATTTTATGAATCCTCCTTATATTTGAAAAACACCTTTAATAATTTTTTATAGATGATAGAACTTTCTTTCAAAGCTACAAAGGACCGCACATATTTGATATGTATAATATGTGCGGTCCTTTTATTTTCATATACTAAAGTGTTATGACCCTAAGATAATATTAACACAGGATTTATAATCAAACATTATTATAAACGATCAGACTTTGTTATAAATTATCAATCTTTATTTTAAAACAACACCAGCGTGGGTTATCCAAATAAAGTTCTTATTTCTAATCTTGGATTTGTTGCAGAAAATCTTCCATTATATTAAGTTTTACTTGATCTATGCTATATAAATCCAACTTAATTTTTCGGCATAAAATAATAAAACTAAATGGCAGACTTGAACATGGTTCTCCAGTAAAACTTTATTGATTTTTGGCTCATCCATTTGCAAGCTCTGCTTGCAAATGCTTTTCAGCTTTAGCTGAAAAGTGCTCCAATTTCTAAAAAGGGGGAGAAAAGCGAGCTTTTTTCCCCCTTTTTAGAAATTGGAGCGAGATGAGCCAAAAATCGGGCACGATACTAAGTTTCACTGTGCATATATAGGAATATTATCCGGGACTTATATGGAACATTAATTTGTATATATTAATCTTTCATAAAAGATGATGCACTATAATTAGTTTGAATGGATATATGTTAAAAATTCGAACGTGAATTGTAACGATGGTAAAATAATGGTATTAAAAGTGATTAAAGGATGGAATAAACATGAGGAAAATAAGATTTATCCATGCGGCTGATTTACATTTAGATAGTCCTTTTACGGGCTTAAAGTGCTTACCGAACTCCATTTTTGAACGTTTGAAAGAGAGTACATTCACTGCATTTTCCAGACTTATTTCAATTTCTTTAAAGGAAAAAGTTGACTTTATTTTAATTTCCGGCGATTTATATGATGGGGAAGAAAGAAGTCTGAAAGCCCAGCTCAGATTGAAAAAAGGTTTTGAAAAGTTAAAGGAAGCAGGGATTGAAGTTTTTATTATCCATGGTAACCATGATCATATGGGTGGGAAATGGATTGAGCTGGAATGGCCTGGAAATGTTCATGTTTTCTCAAGCAGAAATGTGGAATTAAAAACAGTGGTGAAAAATGATAGAGCAATTGCTAATATTTATGGGTATAGTTATCCGAGCCGTGCGGTTATGCAAAATATAACGGCAGAATTTAAGAAGATTTTTCAGCCGGATGATATTTTCCATATTGGAATGCTGCATGGAACGATAGAGGGAAATGAAGAACATGACCGTTATTGTCCATTCAGGTTAAGTGAATTAGTGGAAAAAAACTTTGATTATTGGGCACTGGGACATATACATAAAAGACAAGTTATTAAAGAGCAGGCTCCGGCAGTTATCTATCCAGGGAATATTCAAGGAAGAAACCGGAAAGAAACAGGAGACAAAGGTTTTTATCTTATTGAATTAGATGAAAATAGTACAGAATCAACGTTTATTGCTGTTAGTGATGTTATTTGGGAAGATATAGAGATTTCAATTGAAGGTCTAACCAATATATCCGAATTTATGAAGCGGTGTAAACAATTAATAGAAACAATTCGCCGTGAGCAAAAAGGGATTTTCCTTCATATTTATGTGACAGGAACTGGACAAATAGCAGATGTTTTTCAAAATGAAAAAAATATAGAAGAGCTGTCTGATAGTTTAAATGAACTGGAAGAAGGAAAAGGAAATTTTGTTTGGATTATCTCTATTACTAATGAATCATATATGGAATATGAATTGAGGGGAAAAGAGCTTCATTTTTTTTCAGATTTAGAGAAAACAGTTCACAGCTATGATAATTTTGATGAAGCTTTAGAAGGATTAACAGATCATCCTCTTTTTAGAAAATCTGAACTTATATTTACAGAGGAAGAAAAGCAGCAATTATTAAAAGAAGCGGAGTTTTATCTTTATAAAGAACTTTTTCATTATAGAGGAGAGAGAGAATGATTATTAAAGAGCTCGTTATTTACGGCTATGGAAAATTTCAAAATAAGCATATTCCTTTTCATAATGATAATAATAATTTGCATGTTATTTATGGGGAAAATGAAGCTGGTAAATCAACGACAATGTCTTTTATTCAAAGCATCTTTTTTGGATTTGCGACGAAGCAGCAAACAGAAAATCGGTATGAACCGAGGGACAGCGGAAAATATGGGGGAAGAATTCATATAGAGACAAATAAGTATGGGGAATTAATTATTGAAAGAACTTCAGGGAAAGCAATAGGTGAAGTGTTTGTCTATTTTGAAGATGGAAAAGTGCGCGGCGAGGATTTTTTAAAAGAACTTTTAGGTGATCTTGATAAAACAACGTATCAAGCAATTTTTTCATTTAATATACATGGGCTGCAGCATATAAAGAGACTTAATATAGATGAGATTGGAAAGTTTCTGTTTCTGTCAAGTTTATATGGTTCTGACGCATTATTTTATTTAGATAATAGGTTAACGAAACAGCAAGAGCAAATTTTTAAGCGAACAGGACGGAAACCGGCTCTAAATGACGCATTATTCGATTTACAGAAAAAGAATGCGCAGTTAACTGATGCAAAACGAAAAGTGATTGATTATGAGAGCTTAATAAATGAGAGGAGAGAACTTGAGAAGAAGCTGGAAATTGCTATGAATGAAAAACAAGAACTGAATAAAGAGCTGAAATTAAAGGAGAGAATCCATTCTTTAATGCCGTCTATTCGTGAAAAAAAATGGTGTGATGATCAGCTGAGCATACTGAAAGATACGAGTTATTTTCCGCCTGACGGATTATCACTTCTTGATCAATTACAGCAAAAAAGGAAACAAATAGAAGAACAGGTTTATTCCTATGAATTGAAAATCGAACAAATAAAGAAAGAAATAAAACATATAGATGTGAAAGATAATGTGCTTGCTTCTTCTGAATTACTAAGAGAATTAAAAGAAAATTTATCATTATATGAAGAGAAGAAAAGTACATATAATGAATGCTTAGTGAAAATAGAAAATATAGAAGAAGAAATTGCTTTATATAAATTAAGGCTGCATCATGGCTTAACAGATGATGAACTTTTACAAATGAAAGCTGCAATTCCGATGAAGGAAGCTTTGAAAAAGGACGTGTTTGAGTATCAGAATTTACTAGAGAAGAAAGACACGCTTGATGAACAATTTGAAGCAGCAAAAAATGAACTTGAGCAAAGTGAAGAGAAAATTAGTGAGTTAAATAACCGGCTTTTAAAAGCAGAGGAAAGAGCAGCAGCAGAAGTAGAATTAGAAGCAATGAATGAAAGCCGAAAGATAAATATAAGTGAGGTGAAAAAAGAGTATGAACAAGCAGAAAATGATTTAAATATGTATGAGAAGCTAAAACGAAATAAAAAGAGATCTCAAAATATTTTTCTATTGGTATTATTTGCGGCTGCTCTTGTTTGGACTGTCGTAAATGAATATTGGATAATCATTTCCTTACTATTAGGCGGAGCGCTACTGCTGTTTTATTTTATAAATAAAAATAATGATCCATTTATTAAACGTTTAACAGAGAGAAGAGATGAACTGGGGGAGTATTTACAGAGTAAGCATGATAATGAAGGTATGTTGCAAAATCGCTATTCTGAACTTCAAAGCCTAGTCGTAATGGATGATCATTTAAAACAGATGATCCAGCAGGAGGAGATTCAAAAACAGCATTTTGAAAGATTATATGAGAGGATTATTACTAAATATGAACAATGGGAGATACAATTTTTTTCTAATCAGGAAAAAATAAAACTCATTGCAAAAAACTTAAATTTAAATGATGATTGCCTGCCTGAGATGGTCCTCGAAAGCTTTGAGCATTTACAAATAGTTCAAGAAAAAATAATAAAGAAAGATCAGCTTCGCAAAGAAGCAGAGTTCATAGCGAGTGAGCTTGAAATTTATGGAGATAAATGCAATCAATTAGCTGAAAATTGCCATATAGAGGGAAGAGGCATAGGGGAAATTATTTATATAGCAGGAAAGATGATGGAGGAAGAAAGAGAGCTTCATGAGAAAAGAAAAAAATTAGAAGAGAGACAAAAGGAACTGGAAGATGATTGCCTGGAATTAAATAATAAGAGGAATTACTTCATTTTAGAAGAGGAAAGATTAGTAGAACGTGCACAATGTAATGACAGCGATGAATTTAAGAAGCTTGGAAAAATTGCTGAACATAGAGAGCAATTGCTGAAACAAAAAAGCTGGATTGAAAAGCAGTTGTTGATGGAGAATTATATTGATATAAATAATTTCGTCCTAAATGAAGAAGCTTTTACACTTGAAAAGATTGAAGAAATAAAACAAAAGCTCGAAACCTCCGTATTAGAAGAAAAAAATATATTAAAACAATTATCAAAATTAATTGTACAAATAGAGGAAATAGAACGGTCTGGTACATATTCAGAATTACGTTATGCAATAGAACAGGATCGGACAATTGTGAAGGATTTGGCAAAGCAATGGGCAGTTCTTACATTGGCTAAAGACTTATTGGCGATTACAGTTGAATCTCATCGAAAAAATAAACTGCCAAAGCTTCTTAAACAAGCAGAAAATTATTTTTCTTTTTTAACTCATTCCTCTTATAAAAAGATTTTTTTACCTGAGGAAGAAGAGACATTTATCGTAGAACGTTCTGACGGAATGAGATTTCATGCCGATGAGTTAAGTCAGGCAACTGTCGAGCAATTGTATGTGGCACTTCGGCTTGCACTCGCAAAGTCGATAAAGAATGAAACAATACTTCCTATCATTATCGATGACAGTTTTGTTAATTTCGATCATAAGCGGACACAAAGAGTAATCGATCTACTGCATGAGTTTGCGAGCGAATACCAGATTATCTTTTTTACATGTCATAAACATCTCCTGCCTCGTTTTAGAACGAAAACGATTGAGATATAAGTGATTATGATATAATTATTTTAAATAATGACAAGAGAGGGGTTAAATGCTAATGGTGAAAGGAATTGCCCATTATGAGGTTGGACAGCAAGTGGATACCCATTTACTTATAAAAGCATCAACAAAAGGAATTGCGAGTAATGGAAAAGCGTTTTTAACATTGATTTTACAAGATCAGACAGGTGAAATAGAGGCAAAGCTTTGGGATGCAAGCCAAGATGATGAAGTAACTTACAGTTCACAAACAATCGTTAAAGTGATCGGTGATATTCATCATTACCGTGGCAGAAATCAATTGAAACTTCGAAATATCAGGCCAGTTCAAGAAGATGATAATGTAAAAATAGCTGATTTTCTTGAAACAGCGCCAGTTGCAAAAGAGGATATGCATGAAAAAATAACACAATATATTTTTGAAATGAAAAATTCCAATATTCAAAGAATTACGAGATATCTCCTTAAAAAATACGGAACAGATTTTTTAGAATATCCTGCGGCAACGAAAAATCATCATGAGTTTATTTCAGGGTTAGCTTATCATGTTGTTTCAATGCTCGACTTGGCGAAAGCCGTTTCTACATTATATCCGAGTTTGAATAAAGATCTCTTATATTCAGGAATTATTTTACATGATTTAGGGAAGGTCATTGAGCTGTCAGGCCCAATTGGTACTACATATACAGTAGAAGGTAATTTAATTGGACATATTTCTATTATCGTTAATGAAATTGGCAAAGCTGCCGAACATTTGGAAATTGAGGGAGAAGAAGTGATTGTTCTTCAACATTTAGTACTTAGTCATCATGGGAAAGCAGAATGGGGAAGCCCGAAACCGCCGATGATTAAAGAGGCAGAAATTCTTCACTATATTGATAATCTGGATGCAAAAATGAATATGCTTGACCGTGCACTTGAGCATGTGAAGCCTGGAGAATTTTCTGAACGAATCTTTCCGCTTGATAATCGTTCGTTTTATAAGCCAGCTTTCTTGAAGTAAAAGGGAGTCGATATACTGTATGCTTCATAATGAATATGGAGAAGGATAAATCTAGCTTTTCTAGCGAAATAGAAGCAGCGAGTGGACATAATTATTGAATTTCTCTCATATAGTTGCTGTAAACAAGCTTATTAGCTATATGAGGGGGAGATGACCATTTTGTTATTGCCATGGTGGATTTATTTATGTATTGTCGGTATTATTTACAGTGGATATATGGCGTTTAAAACAGCAAAGCAAGATCGTAAAATTGACGAAGAATTTATTGAAAAAGAAGGTCAAGTATTCATCGAACGGATAGAGGAAGAACGAAAGAAAAAGCAAGATGTGAATGAACATACTAATAATACAGAAGATGATCCGGCTGTATTGTAAGAAAAAGGGCTGCACCAGCTTGGTGAGCCCTTCTTTTTTATTTTTCTGCTGGAGCTGCTGCTTCTTCTGTTTTAAATATATCTTTTAAATCTTTATCATTTATCTTAACATCAGCATCTTTAATTGCTTTGTCAATTGCCTTTTGAATTGTTTCACCATCTGTAGCTTTTTGTTTCTTTAATTCCTCTGTTAATCCTTTTTTCATTTGGTCATAAGGTTTTACTGTTTCCGTTAATTTAATAATATGGTAGCCGTGTTCTGTTTTTACCGGACCACTAACTTCCCCTTCTTTTAATTTAAAGGCAGCATCCTCAAACTCTTTTACCATTGCACCTTTACCGAACCAGCCGAGGTCTCCGCCATTTGGAGCAGTACCATCAGTACCATACTCTTTTGCAAGGTCTTCAAATTTTTCACCTTTATCAAGTTTTTCCTTTATTTCTTTTGCAGTTTTTTCATCTGCAACTAAAATATGGCTAGCACGAATTTTTCCTTCAAGGGAATCATAATATTCTTTTACATCTTTATCTGTTACTTTTACTGCCTTTTCCCCAGCTTTTTGAGTTAGAATTTCAAGTTTTACCATACGGTTTACGAACTCTTCCCCTTGCTGCTGGATCATCATATCAATCTGTTGGCCGTATGTAGCTTTTAATTCTTCCAATTTATCTTTAATTTCTTTATCAGACACTTTATATTCTTTCTCTAATACCTTTTCTTGAACAAGACCAGTAAGAATTTGTTGACCAGATGACTCTTTTAATGCTTCGTAAAATTCTTCTTTTGTTATATTTCCTGCTTTTGTTTCGACTACATCTGCATTGTTGCTGTTATTACATGCGCTTAGTGCAAAAATACTAGTTGCTGCAACAGCTGCTATGGCGATCTTTTTCATCCTTAAATACACTCCTACATTTAAATTTGTGAAAGAACTATCAATTACTATACCACAATATGCCATGATCATAAAATTTTTTATTATGTGAAAATGTGTGACAAGTGCCTAATCGGAAAATAAGGGTCCTGCATAGTATAACGTAACTAATATGAAAGGGAGGTTGCTATTATGAGTGGAGCTTACGCTGGTGGATTTGCGTTAATCGTTGTTTTATTCATTTTATTAATTATCGTTG
Organism: Metabacillus fastidiosus NBRC 101226; assembly: GCF_001591625.1. GTDB lineage: Bacteria > Bacillota > Bacilli > Bacillales > Bacillaceae > Metabacillus > Metabacillus fastidiosus. Next base: position 117,357 of record NZ_BCVG01000002.1, on the reverse strand, counting down.
GTGCTGCTTGGCTGTAAAAAGAATCTCAATTAGTGGGGAGGGAAGCCTTCTCACTCTTTTACATTTATAAATGCTATTAATTCTAGGAGGTTTCTTAAAGTACAAGCCTTGATGCTATATAATTACAACCTGATTTCTCAGTAAAATTAAGTTGTAATTATGCCGTTTTTAGTATAAAAGAAGAAAAATCATAGCTGACAGCTTGTCTGCTATGATTTTTCTTATGAATGTCTTATATTTCTTCTCGCTAAACAAAGTCTTCATTGGAGATATACAAAGGTGAGAGTTAAATTCATACTATGTGAATAAAATTTCTATGTATGAAGAGATTAGAAGAATAGTAACGAGTACATTAATTGTTCGAAAAACCTTTGTTTGACGGTCTTCAGGAATCTCGCGTACTAAACAGAGTGAATTCGTAAGCTTATTTATGCAGAACAAAATGAAAACTGCAAAAAAGATAAAAAAGATCAACATATTGAGATCCCCCTTCCTTACTAATACATATTACATTATCAAAAAAATTATGAAAAAGATAGCAGTAGCAATCATAATATTTTACTTGAAATTTCTATTAAATTCCACAAATTGCAACATTTTCATAAAAAAGAGGACTGATCCTCCTGTAAAGTTTATTTATTAATTAACACTTCGAAGCTATCTTCAAACTCCTCAATATAACATTTTCTTGGTGCTTTTAAGATTTGTTTTATAAAAATGAAGTCCGAGATGCAAATTCCAATATGAAAAGCAGTCGCAATACAAAAATAATGGACATAAGAGGGAAAATGAAACCCTAAAATTGTAAACAAAGTTGTAACAGTAATAAACGGTGTCATTAACGACAGTAACATATAAAGCTTTTTCGTACTGTAGCATGGTTTAACACGAATTGTCGGAATAAATAAGTAAACTTTCCATTGATACGTCATCCGATTCCCGCTTAATAATAAAGGGACAATATGAAGAAACTTATGAAAAGGAACTAATCCAATCAATAGAAAAATAAATAATAGGAATGGCCATTCCTTAAAATGTGTTGTTGGGAATATAAAATTAATTGGTAAATAGATAATAATAAATGCAATAATCATAGAAAGAATGGAAAGAAAGGATAATCGATAAAAACCATAATCCTTTGATATATTAATTGTTTTCCAACAATTCATTTTTTCACCGTCCGAAAATATATAGTATTCTCATACTTTACGACGGCACAAACAAAAAATCAATCCTTTGTTTATCAATGGAAACGTGTTCATTTATAAGTATAAAAAAATTTAATGAGTCTGATGGATATATTGGAGAATTTAGCTGATATAATGAGTGCTCTGCTCATATACATTCATTAATTATGTAGAACTTATAAAAATTCCCTGCTTTTTGAGAAAATTGCAACAATTGCTAGTATCATATAAAATAAATAATATCGGATTCATATAGGGGCAGGGAAAACGGAAGTGAAAGAAGGGAAAGTATTGAAAGATCTTGAGAAACGTTTGGAGCAGCTTGAATATAACCAAATGTTATTATTAGAAATGGTTAATCCTGAAAAATATCCGTTTAATATGTTGATTATAAGGGAATGTATAAGTAAACAAGAGGTTCAGGAATTACATAAACTATGTGAAAGACTTACAGAAATGTACGAGGAACAAAAAGCGCAAGGACTGGTTATTTTTACTGAACTCCTAACGCTTTTTGCTGGGCAATTAAATTACAAGTTAGACGTAGTAGAAACAGTTCAAGCATTGTATAGACAAAATCTGCATAAGGCTTTAATGAAAACTTTTTTAGATATAATAAAGAAACAATAATTATTTTATTTGCAATTCCTTTTTTTTGTAATTTTCCGTCATCTTCTTGGAATTCTTCTTCAATATTGGTGAAAGACTTTTCAAATATTTCCATGAAATCTTCTCCATAAATATTGCGAATGATTGACATCAATTCCATAATTTCAGGGAATTTGCCATATAGATTATGGAGTGGCTGTGCCCCTTTGAAAACAGAATTACGCGTCGGTTCAAAATCTTCCAAAAGTTTAAGAAGAATTTCTTCTCCTTGTTCTGTAAGCTCAATATACGTATTGCGCTTATCATCCACTTTTTTTGAAAATTCTAAAAAGCCTCTTTCTTCTAATTTTTTAGAAAAATTAAACGCTGTTGAGACATGCATAACTCCAAACTTAGCAATCTCTGAAATTGATGCCCCTTTTAAATGATAGGCAATCCATAAAATGTGATGCTCATTAATGTTTAAATCATAAGGTTTAATCCATTGCTGCCAATCTTTTTCAATCGTTTTCCATAATGCTTTACTGAGCTGGGCAATTCTCTGGGTAAAAAGCAATGCTTCCTTTATTGTATAATCTTTTTCTAGATGTTTCATTTTTATCATTTCACCTACTTGTCGCTAGACTTTTGTATTACATCTATTATGCCAATAAAATAAAGATTAATAAAGATGTAAGTTGACATAATTTTAAAAAAATTTTCAAAGTTCCCATTTTTGTGCAGCAATAAGGAAGTTTTCCACCTATAATTTGGATTAATATAAAAATTAATTTGAATTTTCAAAGATTAAATTATATAGATATTGCTTAATTTCTGATATAAAATCATGAAAATAGATTAGTGATTTGAATATTAATTTGTATCTATATGGTTTATTAAATAAAAAATAAGAGGCATATAGCCTCTTATTTTTTTATTGTCTGTTCCAGCTGTCTAATTTTTTCTTCAATTTCATCTAATTCATTCTGTAAATTTTCTTTGTGCGGCTCAATTTCATGCTGCCATTGTTTAATTGATTTTTGTAAGTCTAAAGACACTTCTTTAATAACATCAGCACTATCCTTCGCTGTTCTTATCATTTGATCTTTTAGGGAAATGCTTTCTGATTTTAATTGTACAAGTGTATCTTCAAGTTTTTCACGATTAACTTTTATTTGTTCACGTAACTCTCTTCCAGATGTTGGAGCTGTTAGTAAAGTTGTTACCCCGCCGATCAGTCCACCGACAAGGAGACCAAGATAAAGAGACTTTTGATTCGACATATTCATCACTCCAATAAAATGATAGTTATATTAATATTTTTCGACAAAAAACAATGAAATCCTTTTTTCTTATATTAAAAAATTACCTACATAGCGAAACAGAAGAAAGCATAAATATGAACAAAGGAGGGATCGGCTTGTCAGGTGTTATATTTATCTTTTTTATTATAGCCCTATTATTTTTTATTGGTGCATTCCATTACTTAAAACTAGTTCAGCAATCAGCTTCATATCCACCAAAGAAACAATTAAAACAAAAGGTAGCGGTGCTTGCAAGTGCTGGTTTCATAGCATTGGTAATAGGGATTATTCTTCTTTCATTCAGTTAGGACTATTCTAAAAGCGTGCAAAAACCCGATCTGAAAAAGATCGGGTTATCCGTTTTTAAAAAGAAACTCAGCTATTTGCTTTTCTAAATTCATCCATAAATGAAGCAAGTGCAGTACAAGATTCTAAAGGTACAGAATTATAAGCAGATGCACGACAGCCACCAACTGAACGGTGTCCGCCAAGTCCAACGAATCCTTTTTCTTTTGCTTCTGCTAAAAATTTCTTTGTAATCTCTTCATCACGTAACGTGAATGTAATATTCATAAGTGAACGGCTGTCTTCCTGTGCATGTCCTTTATAGAAGCCGTTACTGTTATCAATCGCATCATAAATAAAATCAGCTTTTTTACGATTAGTTTCTTCAATTGCTTTTACGCCGCCTTGCTCTTTTACCCATTCTAATACTAGAGACAGCATATAAATAGCAAATGTTGGCGGTGTATTGTAAAGAGAATTATTTTTTGCATGGATATTGTATTTTAACATTGTTGGGATATTATCTGGAGTTTGTTCTAATAAATCTTTTTTGATGATAACTACAGTAATTCCAGATGGCCCTAAGTTTTTCTGTGCTCCAGCATAAATAAGAGAGAATTTCTCTACATCAATTTCTTTGCACATAATATCACTAGACATATCAGCGAATAATGGAATCGGACTATTTGGATAATCTTGCCACTGTGTGCCAAAGATCGTATTATTCGTCGTAATATGAAGATAAGCACCATCTTCAGCAGTATGATCTAATGAGTAATCTTTCGGAATATGGTTATGGTTTTGTTCTTTACTTGATGCAATTACATTTGTTTTTCCGAATAATTTTGCTTCTTTGATCGCTTTTTCTGACCATGCACCTGTTTCGATATAGTAAGCAGTTTTATCAGATTGTAAGAAGTTCATCGGTACCATTGAGAACTGAAGGCTTGCTCCGCCTTGTATAAATAAAACTTCATAAGAGTCAGGAATATTCATTAACTCTTTTAATAAATCTTTTGCACGATTATGTACATCTTCATAATCTTTACTGCGATGACTTAATTCCATAACAGACATACCAGTATTATTGAAATTCGTTAATTCTTTTTGAGCTCTTTCTAATACTGCTAATGGAAGAGCAGTTGGACCAGCATTAAAGTTATAAGCGCGTTTCATAAAAAAATCCTCCTCATTATTTCCGTATTAATAAAAAGATAATCATATCCTATCATAAAAAGGCTTAAGAAATATAGACTGATTTATAAAAATATTAAGGCAGATGTAAAAGCTATTAAAAATGAAACTTTTTATACGGTCAATCGTATTAGTAAGCAGTAATTATTTACTTTAAATAGGAGGTAAGTGATTGGAACTTTATACGAAATTAACTGTTATAGTTTTTCCTATTCTTATTGTTTCATTACTTCTTATCGGTTTATATAAACATGTAATAAAAAAGAAAAATATAACAGTCCACTATACCCCATTTGACGAAATTACAGGACATTCACCAGTTAGATTTCATGAAGAACAGGAAATAATTGTTGAAGATGAAAAATGTTGTAATGATAAGGACAAGAAAATAGCAAAAAGGAATCAAAAATAGCTCCTTTTTGCTTTTATATCTTGCCCGTTAAAATTAAATTCCCTCTTGGATTGCAGCAGCAATTTCCTGAAGCTTCTCAGGTGTATATTCACTTTCATGTGTTTTCCAAACAGCGCCGAATCCATCGCCAGTACCGTAGCGCGGAATAATATGCATATGATAATGGAAGACAGATTGTCCAGCCTGCTCGCCATTATTATTTAATAAATTCAAACCGATTGGATTAAATTGTTTTTTTATTGCATTTGTAATTTCAGGCATGACTTCAAATAGATTTTTTGCAATTTCTGGAGTCAGTTCATAAACATTTTCCTTATGTACTTTCGGAATGACGAGTGTATGGCCTTTCGTCACTTGACTAATGTCTAAAAATGCAAGAACATGCTCGTTTTCAAATACTTTTGCACAAGGGATTTCTCCATTTATAATTTTGCAGAAAATACAATTACTCATAACGGTACATCCTTTCTATATATACATAATTTTAAGGACTAGCTTACCCGCATTTTACCATAGTAATCGAGATTTTAGAAAATTAAAAGAACAGGGCAGATCCGTTTTGATCACCCTGTTCATTGAAGAAGGGACTTTGCAATTACTTGAAAGGGAAAATATCTGCGACAAACACCTCATTTATAGAAGTAATTTATCTAAGATTCATTACCATTATTCAAACGAATCATCCCCTCGTTAAGGAAATATTAGCAGATTGCAATATATACACTTAACTTACTGTGAGAAAATGTCTTTGATGAACACCTCATTTACAAAATGGTTGGATGATGAGCAATACTTATAAATAGTATCCGCCCGTAGACACCTCATTTCGTAAAATTACTTGTTCTAATAAGCAATGGTTTAACCCTTCAGGAAGTTGTCTTTAACGAACACCTCATTTGAAAGTGTTTTTATATGACATTTGCTCCCCCTCTTCAAATATTATAATGTCCATGAAAACAGAGGCTTATACATAAAAATTTATTAAATTGTCTGGAGGAAATTAATGTTGATTTCTGATAAAATTAGAAGAAGAAAATAAAGAAATGAAAGGAATATCAAATGACATTATTACAAATAGAAAACGTAACTGGTGGATACAGCAGAAACCCTGTTTTAAAAAATATATCTTTTGAAGTGAAAGAATCTGAAATTGTTGGGCTTATTGGCTTAAATGGAGCAGGAAAAAGTACGACAATTAAGCATATTATTGGACTTATGGAGGCACAGAAAGGGTCTATCTCCATTGATGGAAATACTTTTGCCCAAGATCCTGATTCTTATCGTTCTAAATTTTCTTTTATACCGGAAACGCCGATTTTATATGATGAATTAACACTATATGAGCATCTTGAGCTGACGGCTATGGCGTACGGGATCGATTCCGATACATTCAAAGCGAGACTAGACCCGCTTTTAAAGGAATTCCGGATGGAAAAAAGGCTTAAGTGGTTTCCTGCCCATTTTTCAAAAGGAATGAAACAAAAGGTTATGATTATGTGTGCATTTTTAATTGAGCCTAAGCTTTATATTATTGATGAACCTTTCGTTGGATTAGATCCGCTTGCGATTAATGCACTGCTTGATTTAATGAACAATGCAAAGAAAAAAGGTGCAGGAATATTAATGTCTACACATATTTTAGCGACAGCAGAAAGATACTGTGATTCATTTATTATTTTACATAACGGAGAAATTCGTGCAAAAGGTACTTTAGCGGAATTAAGAGAGCAATTCGGTGTAAGGACTGGGACTTTAGATGATTTATATATCCAGCTGACAAAGGAAGAGCAAGATGAATAGTATTGATAATATTTGGAGTAAAAGATTGCAGGCTCATATTCAGGAGCTGCGGACATATTCAAAATATATGCTTAATGATCATCTGCTGTTCGTACTTTTATTTTTAACAGCAGGAGGGGCGGTAGCATACCAAAATTGGCTGAATAAAATGCCGGAAAATTTCCCTGCGGTATTTATTATGACAGCGGCTTTCACTTTCCTTATTCAAAACTCATCTGTACGAACACTTCTAAAAGAAGCGGATCTTGTTTTTTTACTACCGTTAGAAAAACAGATGGAGCATTATTTTAATAAAGCTTTTCTTTACAGTGCTGTGACACAAATGCTTCCAATTATCATTTTTATTATTGCGTTCACTCCTTTATATAGGAAGGCAGAAGCAGTCTCAGGAGGAGCTATTCTTCTCTCCCTGCTTTTATTAGCAGTAGTGAAAGTTTGGAATGTGAAAATGAACTGGATTATACATTTTCTTCCTGATGAAAATGCGAAAATGTATGATTTTATCGTGAGATTAGTTGTAAATATACTAAGTATTTATTTTGTTTTTATGAATGAGTATGTATTCCTTACGATAGTCGCAGTCATTATGATTGCCTATTATGTTTATTTTGCAAAGGCGGCGGGGAAGAGAGGAGTAAAATGGGAAGTTCTTATTAAAAAAGAGGAGCAAAAAAAGCAAAACTTTTACCAGCTTGCAAATCTCTTTACAGATGTACCGAAGTTGAAGAAATCAGCGAAGAGAAGAAAATATTTAGATCCGCTTCTAGGTTTCATAAAGTACAACCAGAAAAATACATATCTTTATATGTATGTAAGGGCATTTCTTCGTTCAGGGGATTATGTTGGAATTCATTTAAGACTTACGATTATTGGCAGCGTTATATTAGTATATTTAGCCGGTAATATGTACAGCGGATTAGCTATTAGTATTTTGTTCTTATTTTTAACTGGAATTCAGTTGATGAGCTTATATAAACACTATGATTTACTGGAGATCTCTAATCTTTACCCGACAGCAGACAATTATAAATTAAAACATTTTACTTCACTCATGCGTATGGTGCTTATTATTCAGCTTCTTGTTTTTTCAATTGTCATCTTTTTAACAGCGGGAGGCGTTCTAGCAACACCGGTTTTATTAATTTCACTTGCATTTACTTTCTTGTTTGTTTATGTATACATGCCGAAGCGTTTAAAAAAACTGTGAAGGAAGAGTGATGAATGAATTACGAAAACGAAGTAATGGAAGAAGTAGTGAAGTGGAAGAAGCAGCTTCTTAGACGGTCATCTTTTTTCGAGCGGACAGCGAAAAAGGCACAAGTAAAAATAAACGGATATATACCGGAAAAGGTTCACGGTATTGTAACGGAAAGTATTAAGAAAATGGTGGAGGCGACACTTGTAGGTTCCAATCTTATCATTTTCAATAAAGATGTTGCCAATCTTACTTTCAAGGAACGAGAGCAGCTTGTAAAAGAATCCATGAAACATTTTCAGAAGATAGCTGCGGTAGAAGGAGCGGGGACAGGTGCAGGTGGAATCTTTCTTGGCATGGCAGACTTCCCGCTATTATTAAGTATCAAAATGAAATTTTTATTTGAGACAGCAAGTATTTACGGATTTGATACGAAGGAATATGAGGAAAGGCTTTTCCTGCTCCATGTATTTCAGCTAGCATTTTCAAGTGAGGGATACCGTGAAGAACTGTTGGAAACGATTGAAAACTGGGATGAGTGTAAGGATGAGCTAAAAGAGGTTGATTGGCGGGCTTTTCAGCAGGAGTACCGGGATCATATTGATCTTGTGAAAATGCTGCAGCTCATGCCTGGTATTGGAGCGGTTGTTGGTGGTGTTGCTAATTTTAAATTATTACAGCATTTAGGTGAATATGCGATGAATAGTTACCGGTTAAGAATGCTGCAAAAGGTCTGACTTCTTATGAAAGAGAAGTCAGACCTTTTTTTGATTGGAAGGAAGTAATATAATGATGTAGGAAATTTATCGTTCGGAGGTACAGTTTTGAAAAAAGTATATATTACTTTCTTTTTGCTTAGTATTTTATTTACACTTATTTTTACGGTACACACGGAAACTATTGCAGCGATGGATGAAACAGCAGGCAATATATTCGAAGCCGTGAATCAAGAAACAATCTTAACTGTTTTAAGTTTTATCGGCTTACTTGGTTCAACGAAAGGAATTATTATTTCTCTTGTTTTATCCATCATCATTTTTGCTTTTCTTTATAAAAGTTTTTGGCAGCCACTTACAATTTTCATCGCTGTCTTTTTAGCAAATGTCTCTAATAAGTTTTTGAAAGGGATAATTGAAAGAGAAAGACCGGTTATTCCGGGACATGAGGTAGATGGATTCAGTTTTCCGAGCGGTCATGCGATGATTGGGATTGTATTATACGGATTTATTGCTTATTTTATAGCTAATAAAATTCAGTCTAAAACAGGAAGAAACATTGTTTTTATTATTGCTCTTATCATTTTATTATTAATTGGAGTAAGTCGTTTAACTGAAGGGGAACATTATTTTACAGATATTATCGGTGGATTTGCAGCCGGTGGCATATTGCTTATTATTTTGCAAAGCTGTTATGATTTTATAGTGAATAAGAGAACTGGAAAATACAATTAATGAAAAGATAAGCTGTCGTATTAGTCATTTAACATAAGACTGGTACGACAGCTCCTTTTGTAACTGTATAATCAATCAGCTTTATATATTAACATTAACAATTCCTTTTCTCACTGCTTCAGCAAGTGCTTCTGAACGGGAATTGACTTTTAACTTTTTAAATAGTTTAGTTAAATTATATTCAACTGCTCTGACACTCATAAACAGCTCTTCAGCAATATCTTTGTTACTTTTTCCTTTTGAAATACCTTCTAATATTTCCAACTCTTTTTGTGAGATTGAAATATTCAGCTGTTTTTTAGAAAAAAGATTTGGGTTACTTGTCTGAACAGTCATTTCTGAGAGCCGTAACTGGCGTAATAAAGAAATGGGAATAAGGGTATATCCATTCAATACTGCTTTTATAGACATGATTAATTCTTGCTGGGAAGCAGATTTACTAATAATCCCGCTAATACCTGAATCGATTAACAAATTGAATTGGGAACTGTATTCAAATCCGGTATAAAGGATAATTTTTGCTTCTGGCTGGAAAGTTAAAATCAGCTGGGATAATTCCAGTCCAGAGCAGTTTGGCATATTCATGTCTAATAAATAAATATCAAATGGAGAAGCTTTACTTAATAAAAGTGCTTCTTCAGCATCAATCAAATATGTAACATTAAAATCAATTTCCTGTTCAATAATATTCTTCGTTCCCTCTCCAACAATTTGATGATCATCAACAATTAAAATTTTTATCAATTGTTTCACCTCGGCAATGTAATATGTACTTGCAAACCTTGCCCTTCTGCAGAAATAAATTCTACTTTTCCATGAAGACTGAGAATTCTTTCTTTTAGACCGGACAAGCCCATATGTATATGGTTGGTTTGTTTATTGAAAATCTCCAAATTAAAACCTTTTCCATTGTCACGGTAGTCAATGTGTAACCGTTGATTATCTTCCCACATATGTATTGCTACATTTGTTGCATCAGAATGTTTATCTGCATTATTAAGCAATTCCTGGAGGATACGGTAAATAGAAATAGGTGTATTAAAGTTATCAAATGTATCTTGGATTTGATCGAATTCATAATCAAGTGTATATTTCACTCTTAATTGGATATTAGAAAATAGTTCTTGGAGTGATTGGGTTAGACCGGCTTCTAATAAAAGATTTGGCCTTAATTCATTACAAGTATGGCGTATTTGATTAATGACATCTACCATTCCATTTTTAATTTTACTTAGTTCAGTCTCTGTTTCTTTGGAAAGATCTTTATTTTCTGTTATTAAGTTTTCAAGCTTTCGATACCAGATAATCTGGTCCTGCAAAGCAGAATCATGGAGATCAGAGGCGAGTTTTCTTCTCTCTTTTTCTGATAGTTGGAAAAGCAGTCTAGATAAAGAAGCTGAACTTGATTGTTCTTGGACTTGCTGTTTCTCTAAAGATTGAATAAGGCTGTTGACGGCAAATAAATTTTCATAGACTAATCGAACGTATTTAGCAGTCGTAATCATCCACGTTTTTTCGTTAATATTAAATCTAGTGTTATTTTTCTTCTGTCCAATCCAAATATATGTTTTTTGCTGTCCAATTTTATAAAGTTGTATGCCGATTAATCCTTTATACTCTAAAAGAGTTCCAGCAGAATCATTTTGAAGTATCCATTTTATTTGTTTGTATATTTTAAAATTATTACCGTATACCTCTTTTGTTCTAAGTATGGTGTTTTCTAAGTTATAATCTATTAAAATAATATTCTCAGCTTGTAAAGCTTTTATAATTTCATGAACAAAAAACGATTCCAGCTCGTCTTGCTTCATAATAGAAGACAGCTTTTGAGTGAATTGATCAATGCTTTGTGTCAAATTTGTTTTATCTTGAAAAAGTTGGTTTCGAAAGGAGAAATCAACTTTTTCTTTTAAGAAAAGAAATAAAATATTGAAAATGAGAATGAGTATAAAATTTAGTAAGAAACGGCTGAAAGAATTATTATCTTGATTAGCTATTCCAGTTACTAAAAGAGAGATTAAAAAGGTCGGTACAAGTGATAAAAAAGCATAGTAACGTCCTTTGCTGATAATGAAATCAATATCTAAAAGCTGTTTAGTCATTAATAAATAGCAATAGCCTAAAGGGATTACGAATAAAAACAGGCCTGCAATATCATCCACTAAATAGGGCCATCCTAAAATATAGGGAATCGCATGAAAAAAGATAAATGGACTAAAGGCAATCACTTTAATAACGATCATCCATTTAAGGAAAGGCTCATGAACAGAGTCTTTTTTCTTTATGTATGTATAAATTAAAAAACAGATAGAGTAAATAATAATTATAATAAAAGATACAAGAGTAACTGAGCTGACCTGATGGACAGCAGTAAAAAATAAACTGTACAGATTAATCATAATTGTTACAAAAGTAAGAAGTGTAGTTACTTTTAAGAAAGCCGGGAATCTTTCCTTAATAATTTGTTTATCGAAAAAGACAGAGTATAAAAAATATACGAAAAGCAGTACTCCAGGCTGAATTAAAAGAACTAATATAAGTTTAGCTCCGAAATCACCGCGTCCTGATGCAGCGGAAGAAGAATAACTTAGTGAAGTCGCCAGTAAAAACCCTATTAAATAGTTAGCAGTCAGACTATGTTTTTGATAAATAAAAATAGATAGTAGTAAAACTAAAATGGAAAAAATAACTGGTATATATATTTCATATAATGAACTTTTCAATTTTATGCCGGAAGCTTTGTAATAAGAGAGGAATCCGTTCTTTTCAATTGCCAGCTCTTTTGCAAATGAAAATGCTTCCCTTGTGGGAGAAGAGTCTGAATTCAGTTTTTCTCCATTCATTTCTTTTAGAGTATCCCCTGTCTGTATCCCAGTATATGAAACCCATCCAACCTTTGATATTTTTGTAATAACATAATTTCCCTTGCTATCTAAAGAGGCACTAATCCCGCTATAAGGCTTTTCCAATATCATCAATATATATCCATGCAGAAAAATAAAGCTTATTAATACTAAGCTGAAAATAATCGTTGATTTTTTGATATTCATATTTATCCCCTGTTAGTTAAATGAAAAATTTATCAATATAAGTAAATATTAACCTATTTTCCTTGTTTGAAAAAGTCTATCAAAATATAAAAGGTTTTTGTTGAGTTTACTAAATAAGGTGAAAAAAGATTGCGGTATGCCACATATGAATTACGGCTAATACTCAACTACTGCGATATATGATAAAGATGAGCTAATGAATGAGAGGAGAGAAAGAAATGAAATTTAAAAATATTGTTCTAACTATTGCTGTTGCACTAGTAACAGTTGCTATTGTTTATGTTGTAAAAAACTAAAGGGGATGGATGAAATGAGTTTTGAAATTAAGCAATTAAACAAATCATTTGGTCAGTATCAAGCTGTAAGAAACTTGAATATTAAATTAGAGGAAGGAAATATTTTAGGTTTGCTTGGAAGAAATGGTGCAGGGAAGACAACTACAATTAGAATGATTTTAGATATTATTAAGCCGGATAGCGGTTCCATTCATTGGCAGGGACAGCCTCTTTCTAAAAAGGAATTGTCAATCGGCTATCTTCCTGAAGAAAGAGGGCTTTATCCAAAAATGAATGTACTTGAACAGTTAATTTTTTTAGGGAAATTAGAGGGGCTTCCTGCAAAATTCGCGAAGAAGCATGCATTAGACTGGTTAGAAAAACTTGAAATGACAACTTTTATGAAGAAAAGAACAGAGGAGCTATCGAAAGGAAATCAGCAAAAAATTCAGCTGATTAGTACGTTGATCCATGACCCTGATTTCATTATTTTAGATGAGCCGTTCAGCGGATTAGATCCAGTTAATGCTGAGATGTTAAAAAAAGTTGTTAAAGAGTTAATTAAAAAACAAAAAACAATTATTTTTTGCAGTCATCAAATGGATAGTGTTGAGACATTTTGTGATCAGGTTTGCATTATGAAGAACGGGAAAATAGTTTTATCTGGTTTACTATCAGAAATAAAACAAAGCTATGGATACCGTTATTTAAATATTCAGGCCGAGAAAGATATTAAGGCTGTTTTAAATGAAAAGAAGCTGTCGTATGAAGAAATAAATCAAATATATACAATTAAATTACATAAAAATGAGGAGCCATTAAAATTATTGCAGGAAATTGAGCAATTTTATGGTCTTCGCAATATTTCTTTAAATGAACCTAGTTTACATCAAATATTTATTGAGAAGACGGGGGCATAAGTAATGAGAAGTTTTCTAATTATTCTTCAGCAAACGTATCTTCAATCGGTACGGACTAAATCATTTGGATGGATAACGATTTTATTAATTTTACTGGGAGCTTGTATTTTAGCTTTTCCAAGTTTGATAGAGAAATTTTCAAGTGATGAAAAGGAAGGAAACTATGTTTTCATTTCTACTATCCCTCATTTTCAAATTAAGCAGGAACAGTTACAGCAATTTAATACAGATAATATTTTTCGGCTTGGACAGCCTGCAAATATAGAAGAATATAAAGAGAAGATTTTACAAAAGAAACTGGATGGCTTATTTATTTTGAAAATGGGGGACAATTCCTCGACGATTCAATTGGATTATTACATCAATAATAATGAACCTTTACTTATTCAACAGACTAAATTTTTTATAGAAGATATTTATTTTCAGCAAGTGATAAAAGAAGAAAATATAGACTTAGATATTGCGAGTTCACTTGCAGTTCAGGTTGAACCTAATATGCAGCATCTTCGTAATACAGACTCCAATTCTTTTTTTATTATTTATCTGCTAATAGGCATTATGTATTTGGCAATAACGACATATGGAAATTCAGTGGCTACAGCAATTGCAGCAGAAAAGTCATCGAGGGTCATGGAAGTGATGATTACGAAAATATCACCGGTTCCGATGATGTGTGGAAAAGTACTCGGTATTGGATTGGCCAGCTTAACTCAATTATTTATTTTTTTCAGCAGTATCGGTCTATTTACTAAATTGGAAATTTTTAATATCCCGTCAGGTTCTATTGCTGAAACATTGATTGAGATGCTCAACATTTCTTATACAATTTACTTTTTGATTTTCTTCATCCTTGGCTATTTTATTTATGCATCATTATTTGCTGTTATTGGTTCCATGGTAAGCAGACCTGAAGAATTATCAAGCACTTCGATCCCTATTACAATTATTTTAATGGCTAGCTTGGCTGTGGAGATGGTTTTAGTGATTGATCATCCAGACAGCGTAGCGGCCGAGATTACATCTTATATTCCGTTTACTGCTCCAATCAGTCTAATGGTAAGAATTATAAATGATACTGCTGTACCGTTTGAAATAATGTTATCAATAGGAATGATGTTAGCTAGCATTGTATTATTTGCTTTATTAGCAGCAAAAATCTATCCAAAAGGTATTCTTAAAAACGATCAGAAGTTAACATTTACCGAACTGTTTGCAAAAAAGTAAAGTGAAATTTCCAACAGTGAGGGTTTTTCTCATCTTCTATTGATGGTTAGTTGAACCAATCGGACCTTTACGGAAAGTTAATCTCCCGCTTAGCTTCTCGAATTTTTAGAAATCTGAAGTAGGAGTCATACTGCGCGTTAAGGCTGAGATAAAATATTTATTTATAAGAAAGCTATGTTTATCAAAAATAGATAAATATAGCTTTTATTCATTTTACACATATTGGACCACTGTCTGTTTCATAATATGATCAGACTCATATATGAAATGATGTGATTATAAGTGAAAAAAATTTTACATATTTATCAAACAGATTGGCGGAATATTTTTAAAGTTCCAATGGCATTATTTTTAATTATTGGTTTAATGTTCTTACCTTCTCTTTATGCATGGGTTAATATAATCGGGGGATGGGACCCTTACGGCAATACGTCAAGAATTCCCATTGCAGTTACGAATGAAGATGCTGGAGCATTAATCGAACTTAGAGATATAAAGAAAGAGATTAATATTGGAACTGAAATTGTAGATAGTTTAAAGAAAAGCAATAAGCTTGGGTGGGAATTTGTAAGCAAGGAAGAAGCAGAACATGGAGTAGCACATGGTGATTATTATGCAAGCATTTTAATTCCAAACAATTTTTCAAACAAGGTTACGACTATTTTAAGTGATAGCCCGGAGAAGCCTGAAATTATTTACAGTGTAAATGAGAAAATCAATGCAATTGCTCCAAAGATAACAGCGAGTGGTGCGACAGGAATTGTAGCACAGGTGAGTAAAAATATTGTAAAAACAACTTCTGAGGCAATTTTTACAGTATTCAATAAAGTTGGAATCGAGCTAGAAAAAGAACTTCCGACTATTCGTAAAATAGAGCATAGAATATTGGAGCTTGAAAAACATTTGCCAGAGCTGGAAAATGTGGCGGATAAAGCTTTGCAATTTGAGGAAAAGCTGCCGGAAATTCATAAGAAAGCCGAGAAAATAGTGGAGTTAGAGAAGCGTTTGCCTGAAGTGGAAGCGGCGGGAGATAAAATGATTATACTTGAACAAAATCTTCCGAAGCTTAAAGCAGCTGGTGATAATATAATTGCTATTCAAGAAAGACTTCCGGAAATTCAAAAGGCAGCAAATCGAATTATTGAGATAGATAAAAATTTTTATACAATAGAAGAAACGATTAAGAAAGCATTAGAAAATGCTGAAAATGCTGGGGAAATTATTAGTGATGCACAGCAGGCATTACCCGAAATAGAGAAATTAACGAATGAAGGTGCAAGTGATACATCTGCCATATATGAATTTTTAAAACAAAATGAAAAAGCTTTTCAGAAAACAGCACCTGTTATAAAACAAAATTTACTCCTTCTTGAACAGATGGCATATGCGGAAGGAAGTAACAGAACTGCAACTGATATTATTAATAATATAATAAGTTTATTTACTGCATTGAACAGTTACTCACAGAATGGAGTAATGACAAATGATATTCAAGCTTTAAATAAAGTAAAAGCAGTCTTTAGTGGGCAGGGAGATAAAACAGAAGCTGCTGAAAAATTGAATCAGTTTCTATCTCACTATGATTCAGAAACTGTTCTAAATATAAATAAAGCTCTTAATCAAATGCAAATAGAGGCGGAAAACACAAGTGATATTCTCAATAAGGCAAGAGAGACGCTTCCGAATATAAAAACTGTTTTAAGCGATACGGGACAAGCCGCCGAATACAGTGAAGAGCAATTGACTAAATTAAGAAAAGATTTTCCGCATCTAAGTGAAAAGGTCCACAGTACGGTTCAGAAAATGGAAGGGCAGATGGATCAGCTTGTAAATGGGGTAAACAAAGCTGCCGATTTTATGCAGCACGACTTTCCAAAATTAGAGCCGAAAATTCATAAGGCAGCTGATTTTGTCCGTCATGATTTACAGGGAGTAGAAGAAGATATTCGCAAGCTTTCTACTTTCATACAAACAAAATTGCCTGAGGTTGAAAATGCTGTACATAAAATAGCTAATTTAATTCGTGAAGATCTGCCCGAATTTGAAGATTCTTTAGCAAATGCAGCAGATAAAATCCGGCAATTCAAAGCAAAGGAAGATATAGGACAATTAATTGAGCTGCTGAAAAATGATATACAGGCAGAAAGTGATTTTCTCTCTCATCCGGTTCTTTTGAAAGAAAAGAATTTATATCCGATTCCAAACTATGGCTCTGCGATGTCACCTTTCTATTCTACGCTTTCTTTATGGGTTGGAGCGCTTATTCTTGCATCATTACTTCGTTTTGATGTAGAAGATACAGATAGATATAAAAGTGTCCATATTTATTTCGGCAGACTTCTTACTTTTATAACGATAGGTATTTTTCAAGCAGTTATTGTAACGGTTGGAGATATGTATATACTTGGCACATATGTTGCTGATAAACTGCTATTCGTTCTTTTTGCGATTTTAATAAGTATCGTATTTATGACAATTATTTATACTTTTGTTTCAGTTTTTGGAAATATTGGTAAAGCTTTAGCAATAGTGCTGTTAGTATTGCAGTTATCCGGATCTGGTGCAACTTTTCCGATTCAGGTCGCACCATCGTTTTTTCAATTAATTAATCCGTTTCTGCCATTCACCTATGCGATCAGTTTATTAAGGGAAGCAGTTGGAGGAGTATTGTTGAATATCGCTATTCGAGATATTCTGTACTTGCTTATATTTCTCTTTCTAGCATTTGTTCTCGGTGTTTTACTAAAAAAGCCATTAAGTAAATTTGTACAGCGAACAGCTGAAACGGCAAAGAAAAGCAAAATCATACATTAAAGAAGAACGCTGTCATTTCCGAGGAAATATTGTCAGAAAAGAAGGAGCTGTCCAATAAGTCTCTGATAAGTTTGAAAAGCCGAAAGGCCCTGTCACCAAATCCTTGATTTTACTGAATTTTCATCACAGGGCCTTACAGCAGGGTGTCCGAAAAGAGTTGATTTTTACCCTTTTGGGACACCCTCATTAAATATTATTCGTTTCCTACAGCATAGAAAGTTGTCACATAAGAAGGCTGTGAGAAAATTGCCTGCTGTTTTACACTATCTTCAGAATCACGTTTCTTATGCGCATTTTCATATGCTTTTGACTGTTGCCAGTTTTTGAATGAAGCTTCATTGTCCCAAAGAGTTAAGATGACATAGGTATCGCTGTTAAGCGGACGTAAAACCCGGATTGCAGAGAAGCCCGGTTCATGTTCAATTTGGCGGGCACGCTGTTTGAAACGATGTTCAAAAAGCGGACGGCCTTCCGGTGTAACAGGAATATTATTCAGCACGGCGAAGCCCCCAGCTAAATTTTCCCCAGCCGAATCAATTACTTCATATTTTTTAGGCTCTTTAAAAATAGTACTTCCCTCTGTTTCATGAAAAAGGACTGCATTGTCTGTACTTGACATAAGAAGCAGTTTTTCGTTAGGATGTTCTCCAGCAATTTTGTTTAAATAATCTACAGTTCCAAAAGTAATAAAGAAATTCATGCAAGCCACCTCTTTGTTTTAAATTTTAAATAAAGCGTTGCTTAATTATACCAATTTAATATGATACTTTTCCAATTTTTAAACGAATGACACATATACATGCCTATTTTTAACAATACTAAGAAAAAAGAGGTGAAAATAATGAAGAAAAAAGTTCTTTTAACAGCTGTTCTTATTTTTATGCCTGTTCTTCTCGCATTTATTGCTTATTTATTTATTATTTTCCTCGGGGATTATGTTATTGATGAAAAAAAACTAGTGATGAATTCTACATCAAGATTAGTTGATGAACGTGGAAATGAAATCACGAAGCTTTATATTGAAAATCGTGACTTAATTAGTCTAAAAGATATTCCTGAACATGTTCAACAAGCTTTTGTAGCAGTGGAAGACAGAAGGTTTTATGAACATCATGGTTTAGATGTAAAGTCAATTAGCAGAGCTCTATTTAAGGACCTCCTGGCAGGTGAGAGTATCGAAGGCGGGAGCACGATTACACAGCAGCTTGCGAAAAATACATTTTTAACGAATGACAAAACATTGTTAAGAAAAACAAAAGAAGCAATTATCGCTATAAATCTTGAAAATCGCTATAGCAAAGAAAAAATCTTAGAGATGTATTTGAATCAAGTGTATTTTGGACATGGGGCATATGGTATTCAATCAGCAGCAAATTTTTATTTTAATAAAGATGCTTCAGAGTTAACAGTGGCAGAAGGAGCATTGCTCGCTGGGATTCCAAAAGCTCCGTCTAATTATTCTCCTGTTGCAAATATGAAGAAAAGTAAAGAGCGAAGAGATACTGTCCTTAGCCTAATGGGAAAACAAGCATACCTTTCTGCGGAGGATGTTGTTCGTGCACAAGGAAAGACAATTAATTTAAATATAAAAGAAAATGAAAAAAATCAGTGGCTGACTACTTATATTGATATGGTTTTCGATGAGGCGAAACAGAAGTATTCCCTTTCAAATGAAGAGCTCATGAGAGGCGGTTATA
The DNA here is from genome assembly GCF_001591625.1 of Metabacillus fastidiosus NBRC 101226. Lineage (GTDB taxonomy): Bacteria > Bacillota > Bacilli > Bacillales > Bacillaceae > Metabacillus > Metabacillus fastidiosus. Next base: position 97,961 of record NZ_BCVG01000002.1, on the reverse strand, counting down.
CGATAACAGTGCCTTTAAATGAATCTGTTCAGAAGGCAGCATATGAATTATTTGAAGAGGGAGACTATTTTCCAGGCAAGGATGATAATGTCGAAGGGGCATTTATTTTATTAGACAATAAAACAGGGGGAGTTGCAGCAGCTATTGGAGGAAGGAATTATGTTCCCAAAGGTTTGAACCGTCTCTATATAGCTAGGCAGCCTGGTTCCACATTCAAACCAATTGCTGTTTATGCACCTCTTATGGAGGAAGGAAAGTATGAACCATATTCTTTATTAGAAGACATGGCGTTTGATTATAACGGTTATACTCCGAGAAATTATGATGGAAAGTATGCAGGGAAAATAACGATGTTTGATGCAATTATTCATTCGAAAAATGCTTCGGCAGTATGGGCATTAAACGAGCTTAGTATAAATAAAAGCAAAGAATATTTGAAAAAGGCCGGAATGAATATCGATGATAAAGGACTTGCCATTGCATTAGGGGGACTAGAAAAAGGAGTAACGCCTATACAGCTGGCAAATGCTTATCGTACATTTGCTGAAAATGGATTATACAGTGATCAATATGTCATTAAGAAAATTGTTGATAGAGAAAATAAAGTAATTGCTCGAATAGAGAAAGAAGAACGTCAAGTATACTCAAGGCAGACTGCATGGAATATGACAAGGATGTTAGAACATGTTGTAACAGAAGGCACCGCTAAAGCTGGCAAGTATAGTGGCGAACTGGCAGGGAAAACGGGTTCTACTTCCTATCCAAATGTGAAAGGAGCTACCAAGGACGCTTGGTTTGTCGGTTATACTTCTGAGGTTACAGGTGCTGTATGGATTGGTTATGATCGAACAGATAAGGATCATTATTTAACAAAAGGAAGCTCTTATCCGACTAAATTATTTAAGGATATATTAAGTAAAGCAGATATGGACAAAGATCTTGCTTTCAATGTTCCAAAAGGTGTAAAAGATCTTGATGAGCCAATTCGATTAAGAGATATTTCAGAGTTTGATGCTGCTTACACATTTAAGCCATTTGGTCTCTTTACGATTATGTTGAAATGGGAGACACAGCAAGATCCACGTGTCGTCTACCGTATTTATGAAAAGGATAGTGAGGAGAAAAGATTGGTTGGGACAGTAACAGGGGAAGGTGCATATGAAATTCCATATGTAAATGTATTTTCTGATGCAGCTTATCAAATCGTTCCTTTTAATGTACAAACGAAAGAAGAAGGAAAAGGAACAAAGCTCGTAAAGCCGACACTCTATTCTAAATCATAGGCTGTCTGTTTTCGTCGAAATATTGACATTTATGTGAGTCCACTATACAACTAATTTTGAAAACGTTATGATAGAATTAATATAATTTAAAAATTGTTATAAAGTGAAACTTCCATCAATGGGGGGCTTTATCCTCCGCTGATGGTTAGTTGAACCAATCGGATCTTTACGCGCAGTTGGTCTCTCACTTAGCTTCCTCGAATTCTCTGAATTTTGAAGTGGGAGTTTTATTGCGCGTTAAGGCTGGGATAAAGTAAACTAATTTTATTTATTAAAAGTTGTAAGGATTGTTTACATAGAAAGGTGGATTTTTTACATGTCTGTGTCGTTAGAAATAAATGATACTTTCTTAAGGGCTTGCCGAGGAGAAAAAACTGATTATACACCAGTATGGTATATGAGACAAGCTGGCCGTTCGCAGCCAGAATACAGAAAAATAAAAGAAAAGTATAGTTTATTTGAAATTACTCATCAGCCGGAACTTTGTGCATATGTAACAAGATTGCCAGTTGAACAATACGATGTTGATGCAGCAATTTTATATAAAGATATTATGTCACCGCTTCCAGCAATTGGCGTTGATGTAGAAATTAAGGCTGGAATTGGTCCAGTTATTGATAATCCAATTCGTTCAGTACAAGATGTGGAAAAACTCGGTGAAATTAATCCGGAACAAGATGTTCCATACGTTCTTGATACGATCAAACTTCTAACGAGAGAGCAGCTTCGCGTACCGTTAATCGGTTTTGCAGGCGCACCTTTTACATTAGCGAGCTATATGATTGAAGGAGGACCTTCAAAAAATTATAATAAAACAAAAGCATTTATGTACGCTGAACCAAAAGCTTGGTTTGCTTTAATGGATAAGCTCTCGGAAATGACAATTACATATGTAAAAGCACAGATTAATGCAGGTGCTAAAGCAGTCCAAATTTTTGATTCTTGGGTCGGTGCATTAAATGTGGCAGATTACCGTGTCTTTATTAAACCGACAATGGAGAGAATTTTCAGCGAACTTCGCAAGGAAAATGTACCTTTAATTACGTTTGGAGTCGGTGCAAGTCATCTTGCTAAAGAATGGCATGATCTTCCATTGGATGTCGTTGGTCTTGATTGGAGACTGTCGGTTAAAGAAGCTCGTGCAATGGGGCTTACAAAAACATTACAAGGAAATCTTGACCCAGCTATATTACTTTCACCTTGGGAAGTCATTGAAGAGAGAGCAAAAGAAATTTTAGACCAAGGATTAGCAGAAGGCAGTCATATTTTTAACTTGGGTCATGGGGTATTCCCTGACGTTAGTCCAGATGTATTAAAACGATTAACAACATTTATTCATGATTACTCAAGAGAAAAGAAGGCAGGAAAATAATTCAAGAGGTGAAAAAAATGTCAAAGAAAAAAATGGGATTACTCGTAATGGCTTACGGAACGCCATATAAAGAGGAAGATATTGAGCCTTATTACACACATATTCGTCATGGTCGCAAACCTGCGCCTGAAGCCCTGCAAGATTTAAAAGACCGTTATGAAGCAATCGGAGGTATTTCTCCATTAGCGAAAATTACACAGGAACAGGCAGAAAAACTTGAACAGCATTTAAATGAAATTCAAGACGAAATCGAGTTCAAAATGTACTTAGGGCTTAAACATATTGCACCATTTGTTGAGGATGCTGTGAAAGATATGCATGATGATGGAATTACGGAAGCTATAAGTATCGTACTTGCACCGCATTATTCCACATTCAGTATTAAATCATATAACGAACGTGCAAAACAGGAAGCTGAAAAACTAGGCGGCAGTTTAACGATTACTTCTGTTGAAGACTGGTATAAAGAGCCTAAATTTATTAATTACTGGTCGGACCGTTTAAAAGAAACATATGCAAGTATGCCAGTTGAAGAAAGAGAAAAAGCTGTATTAATCGTTTCTGCGCACAGTTTACCTGAAAAAATTATTGCAGCCGGTGATCCATATGCAGATCAATTGCAAGAAACAGCTGACTTAATTGCAGAAGCTGCTGGAATTAAAGAATATGTAATTGGTTGGCAAAGTGCTGGACAAACTCCAGAACCATGGTTAGGGCCAGATGTTCAAGACTTAACGAGAGATCTTTTTGAAGAAAAAGGATACCGTGCATTCGTTTATGTGCCAGTAGGATTTATCGCTGACCATCTTGAGGTTCTGTATGACAACGATTATGAATGTAAAGTAGTAACAGAGGAACTTGGTGTATCATACTACCGTCCGGAAATGCCAAATGCTCAAGCAGAATTTATTGACTGTTTAGCAACTGTCGTATTAAAACGTCTTAATTAATAAAGTAAACTTCTAACCTAGAATGGGTACTCCATTCTAGGTTTTGCAGCATATAAATCTCATGAAGACAGTGTATATCTTCCGCTGTCTTCTTAACAGAAAAGAAGGCGATGAAATGACGAAGCAGAAAGTTGTCATTATTGGCGGAGGGATTACAGGGCTGTCCGCTGCTTTTTATTTACAAAAGGAAATGCTTGAGAAGAATCTGCCTATTGAAATTAAATTAGTGGAAGCGAATGAAAAATTAGGCGGAAAAATTCAAACGATTAGACATGAAGATTTCGTTATTGAAAGAGGCCCTGATTCTTTTTTAGAACGCAAAACAAGTGCGGCACAGTTAGTGAAGGATGTTGGTTTAGGAGACCAGCTTGTGAATAATGCGGTCGGCCGCTCATTTATTTTAGTAAATGATGAACTAAATCCAATTCCAGCTGGGGCGGTAATGGGAATCCCTACAAAAATATCTCCGTTCATATCTTCAAAACTATTCTCATTACAAGGAAAAGCAAGGGCTGCTGCTGATTTCATTATACCTGCAGGCAAGCCGCAAGATGATCAATCTTTAGGTCATTTTTTTCGCAGAAGGCTCGGAAATGAAGTTGTGGAAAATTTAATTGAACCTCTTTTATCAGGAATTTATGCTGGTGATATCGATAAGCTAAGTCTTATGTCGACTTTCCCGCAGTTTTACAAAGTAGAACAAGAGAATCGAAGCTTAATTTTAGGAATGAAAAAAAGTACACCTGTAAACAGCCAAAAGCATAAGCCAAATAAGGGAATCTTTTTAACACTTAAGGGCGGACTTGAGTCTTTGGTAGCTGGAGTTGAAAAAAAATTAACTCATACGGCTGTATTAAAAAACTGCAAAGTTGCCTCTATTAAAAAGATCGGTGAGCAATATGAATTAAAATTCGAAGATAATACGATAGAGATGGCGGATACGATTGTTATGACATCACCTCATTACACAGTGCCTCAGATGATAAGTAATGAGCCGATTTTTGAATATTTAAAGGAAATTCCAGCAACGACTGTCGGAAATATTGCGATGGCTTTCCCAGAAGGTACAGTGAAGCTGGATAAAGAAGGAACGGGGTTCGTTATTTCAAGAAATGCTGATTTCACAATTACTGCCTGTACATGGGTTCATAAAAAATGGAAGCATTCCACACCTGGAAATAAATTGCTTTTACGGGCATTTTTCGGAAAACCGGGTGATTCAGAAATTGTTCATAAATCAGATGAAGAAATCCTTAAAATTGTACTGAAAGATTTGAATAAAGTAACGGAAATAACAGCAGAACCTGAATTTTATTATGTTTCCCGCTGGAAACAGGCAATGCCGCAATATAATGTCGGACATATTGAGAAAGTCAGAAAGCTGAAAAGCGAACTTGGAGGAAAATATCCAGGTTTATATTTAGCAGGTGCTCCGTATGAAGGTGTCGGATTACCGGATTGTATTGATCAGGGAAAAGCGGCTGTGGATGACGTATTGCAATATTTAAGTAATAAAATGAAAATGGAAGCAGTGGAGTATTAAATATGTCCACTGCTTTTTTTATGAAAATATGTACAAATTTAGTAGAATGAACGTATAATTTAAGGAAGATGAACTAATGACTTCTCTGGACTATAAGGGCTTGGCTCAGGCTTTTCTATGTTCGGTTCAAGAATTGCTATTAGATTAAACAATTGTAATATTATAGTGATTTGGATGAATTCACAAAAAGATTTATGTAAAGAGGTAAGACTATCTAATTGATGATATTCTTATCTCTTTTTCTACATTTGTTTCATTGAATATATACTATTTGTTAATAGAAAGGAATTTATTATTTATGGAGAAAATTAAAGTCATTATTGCTGATGATAATTCCTTTATCCGTGAGGGAATGAAAATTATTTTAAGTACATATGAAGAATTTGAAGTTTTAGGCACATGTAATGACGGCAGAGAAGCTGTTCAATATTGCCAAACAGAAGAAGTAGATGTGGCATTATTAGATGTAAGAATGCCAATTATGAACGGGGTAGAGGCAACGAAACTTATAAGTGAACAAACGAAAACAAAGCCGCTTATTTTAACGACGTTTGATGACGATGAGTATATTATTGAAGCGGTAAAAAACGGGGCAAAGGGCTATCTTTTAAAAAACAATGAACCAGATAGAATTAAAGCCGCAATCATTAGTGTCCATAACGGAAATACAGTAATGCAAGATATTGTCCTTGATAAAATAAAGATGAGTCTTGGTGAGAAAAAGGATGAAGTGAAAATTGATACGAGTCTTTTTACAGAAAAAGAGATTAGTATAATGGCGCTTATTGCAAAAGGTTTATCAAATAAGGAAATTGCGAAACAGCTATTTATGTCTGAGGGGACTATAGCGAACTACATAAGTACTATTTTATCAAAAGGAAATTTAGGACATCGGACGAAAATTGCAATTTATTATTTGACGGGGAAAATAGATTAATGGAGAAATGGCTTATTTGCAGTAAACTGGCAATTCTCATTTATATCGGATTGATTTATACATATGGAGATATTTCTAATATCGCCTTGTTTGTTATTTCATTTTTTACCTACATTAGTTTAAACATTGCAATTTATATTATTAAAAAGGGAATTCTTCCATACGTTATTATTTTTTTATCATCCATTCTTACTATTATTGTTCATTTTTATGTTGAACCGTTATTTATCCTATTGTTTGCGATGAATTTTTATGAATTTACAACAGTTTTTTTAAAGAGAAAATTTATATTATACTTGTTTTCATTTCTTCCTTTTACTTTTATAGAAGAGAATGAGCTCCGTTTATTTTACGGGTTAGTTGCGGCACTGAGCTTTATTATTTGTTTTATAATAGAAAAGTTTATAAATAAATCTATTGCTTTAGAAGCAGAACAAGATCAAATGAGGAAGAATATTCAAAGGCTGACGAGAAATCTCCATGAAAATCAGGAGTATATAAAACAGTCAGATTATATGGCTAAATTAGAAGAGAGAAACCGGCTCTCACAGGAAATTCATGATCAGATTGGTCATTCAATGACAGGTGCGCTTATTCAGATGGAGGCCGCGAAACGAATGATTGAGATCGATAAGGAGAAAGCAGGTGAATTGCTGCAAAACGCTATTCATATTTCAAGTGAAGGAATCGAGCATATCCGTTTAACTTTAAAAAACATGAAACCGCCAGTAGAAAAAATCGGTATTAATAAAATGAGATTATTCATTGATGAATTTACTGTGAAAAATGAAGTTAAAACAGTTTTTCTACATAAGGGAAATATTGATATTATTTCGCCGATTCAGTGGAAGGTTATGTACGAGAATATTATAGAAGCTTTAACGAACTGTTTAAAATATTCCGGTGCTACCTTTATTTCTATTGAAATTCATGTTTTAAATAAATTTATTAAGGCAGAAGTAAGAGATAATGGAAAAGGTATTGATAAGTTAAAAAAGGGACTTGGAATTGTTGGAATGGAGGAACGAACTGCTTCATTAAATGGAAAGATGATTATTGACGGTTCGAATGGTTTTTCTGTAACAACATTACTACCGGTTGATAAAAAATGAATATTCTCATCTGAAAGTGATGAACTTCTGCACTATAGAAGTTCATTTTTTTATTTTATTATGAAGAAGAAAGGGAGGATGAGAGGAATGAATGTTTTACAGCTAACAAACTTAACGAAGAAATTTGGGAGTTTTATCGCGGTAGATAATCTTTCATTAACGATAAAAGAAGGAGAAATTTTCGGTTTTCTTGGTTCGAATGGTGCTGGCAAAAGTACGACAATTAATATGATAGCGAGCCTGCTTAAAATGACAGAAGGCGATATTACTGTTCTTGGAAAAGATATAAATAAGGATAGAAAATACGCGAAATTAAATATTGGGCTTGTGCCACAGGATATTGCAATTTATGAAGATTTAACAGCATATGAGAACGTGAGGTTTTTTGCAGGACTATATGGCCTAAGAGGTTCTGAGTTAAATGAAAGAGTACGGGAAGCATTAAAGTTTGTCGGCTTGACGGATAGACAGAAAAGCTATCCGAAAGATTTTTCCGGAGGGATGAAACGAAGATTGAACATTGCTTGTGCGATCGCACATCGACCGAAGCTTATTATTATGGATGAACCGACGGTAGGGATTGATCCGCAGTCAAGGAATCATATTTTAGAGTCGGTGAAAGAGCTGAACAGAATGGGCTGTACGATCATTTATACGAGCCATTATATGGAGGAAGTGGAGGAAGTATGTACAAAAATTGCAATTATGGATCACGGAAAAATAATTGCGGAAGGAACGAAGGAACAATTAAAATCTATTATTACTGATACGAAAGATATGATGATCGAACTGCGTTCATTAGAAAATATTGATTTAGAACAATTAAAAGATATTACAGGAATAAGAGCTATCCAAGCGGATGAAGACACAAGTACGATAAAGATCAATTCAGAATTGGAAGTAAATAATTTTAATAACATTATTCAATATTTTATTTCTAATGATATTGAGATTAGATCATTAGAAGAAAAAGCCCCTAGTTTAGAAACTGTATTTCTAACATTAACAGGGCGAAATTTACGTGATTAATAAAAATAGAAAGGAGGATGAAAGGTGATGAATATTTTCATCATTGCGATGAATGAATTAAGGCGTAATATTCGCGAGGTACAAACATTTTTATTTTATCTCGCTTTCCCGATTGTTTTGATGCTTATCCTTGGAACAGCATTAGCAAATACATTTGATAATGGAATTTCTGTAGACGATATTCATGTTTTATATAATGATAAAGCAACTAATGAAGTATCTCATTCATTTCATATTTTTAAAGAGGAAATGAAGAAATCAGATATTTATTTTCATAAAGCGTCAGCAGGCATAAATGAGAAGGATGCAGTGAAGCAGGGTGATTATGATGTGTATATGGAACTTGATAATAATGGGCTTAATCTGTACGGCAATGAATTAAATACGATTAAAACAAGTATTGTACAAGGTGTGATGCAAGCCTATGTTGATAAATATAATCTCGTTTCTGAAGTGACAAAAATAAATCCGGCCAAAGCAAATGAGGCTCTTAAAGTAAGTACATCTAATGAGTATATAAAAGAAAAGGCAATAAATTCAAAAGAACAGCCAAGTTCAATGGATTATTATGCAATTGTGATGACATCTATGATTGCTTTATTTAGTCTTTATCATTGCTATGATTTATTTCGGAGTGAGAAAACATTCAATATTGATACCAGGTTAATGGCTGCTCCAATTAGAAAGGCTGATATTTTCATAGGTAAGTTAATTGGCTGTTTTATTATAAATGCTGTCAGTATATTAACGGTTTTAACATTTAGTAAATTTGTTTTTAAAGCAAACTGGGGCAACCATCCTTTACTCGTTATTGCTATTTTATTTTCACTTATTTTATTTGGAATCAGTTTGGGAATGGGAATTAGCCATCTTTTAAAAACTCCTGAGGCGGTAACAGTTACTTCTGTTATTATTGTACAACTTGCTTGTTTCTTCGGAGGTGCTTACTTTCCAATGAATGCTTCAGAAGGAGGCACATTAAATATGATAGCTACTCTTTCTCCATTAACATGGACGAATGAAGCAATAAAAAAGATTATTTTTACAGATGATCTAACAGCGGCAGTCCTTCCAATCTCCTTAAATCTTCTGTTAGCTATTATATTATTATCTAGTACAATATTATCGATAAACAGAAAGGAGGGAATATAAGATGAAAGAGCTTTTTTGGCTCATTGCCAATATTTTTAAAATAACATTTAAAGATAAAAAGAATTATATTGTCTATATTGTCCTTCCACTTGTTGGCATTATTATTGCACTCGTTGCATATGGAGGAGAGAAAGAAGAAAAAATCCGGATTGGGATTATTGATGAGGAAAGAACAGAGATCACAGAGGATACTATTTCCTTTTTAGGAAGGCTGGAAACTACCCATATTATTTCTATTAAAAAATCAGAGATGGAAGATACAATTGTATCGGGGTCAGTGGATGCTGTCCTTCTATTTGAAAAAGGATTTTCCAGCAGTATGAAGGAAGGAAATCCGAATCATATTCAAATTAGCTCTATTAGAGGAACAGAGATTACAGGCTTTATAAAAATCTATTTATACAATTATCTTGATAACATTGCTGCAATCGCAAAAGCAGCAAAAAATGAAGCAGAATATAAAGCTATTTATGATAATTATAAGAAATCAAGTTTTAAATTAGTAACAAATGGGCTTCAAGATACATCAAAAAATAAAAAGATGACATATCAATCGATCGGCTTTTTAATTATGATTATGTTATTTGGTGCATGTAATTTATCAGAAATTATTTTGAAAGAAAAGGAAAGAAGAACATATTTTAGACTCTTAGCATCACCGCTTAGCTCTAAACAATATGTATCAGCTAATATTATCGTTAATTTCATTATATTAGCTGCACAGATTATATTGACATTACTCGTAATGACAAAAATATTTGGAATTGATCTTAATATTCCTTTTATAGAAATGCTCGTTATTATGTTATTATTTGCATTAGTTACTGTAGGCTTATCAATCTTAATTGTTGCATTTTCAAAGTCTTCCGCCGCTGCTGGTGCATTGCAGAAATTAGTTATTCTTCCAACATGCCTATTGTCAGGCTGTTTCTGGCCAATGGAATTGATGCCAGAGGCTATACAAAAGGTTTCTGATTTTTTGCCGCAAAAGTGGGTTTTGGCAACGATTATGGAGCATCAGCGAGGAGAACAATTTGGAGATTTATATCTTAATTATTTGATTCTGTTTTCTTTTGCTCTTACATTTTTCCTAATTGCTATTTATAAATTTGGAAGAAATAATAATGTAAGAAATTTTGTGTAAGAGAAGATAATAAAAAGGATAGATAAAAGCAGAAATTGCCGGCTTTATCTATCCTTTTATTATCCGATTTTCTCAGCATCTTTGCGGTGTTCTTTTTAGAATGATAAGCAATTACTGCGTTTTTATTTAATATGTAATCTTTATTTTCTTGTTGTTTTAAAGAAAATGTGATACATTACTAAATAGAGAAAATGACCATAATACTAATTTAGTCAATTTGACTTGAGGTGATAGGATTGAGTGTTGACCGTCAACAATTAATTATCGAAGCGGCGACAAGATCATTTACACAGTTTGGATATAAGGCAACGACGATGGATCAGGTTGCACGTCTTGCAAATGTAGGAAAAGGGACAATTTATACTTTTTATAAAAACAAGGAAGAACTCTTTGATGAGATCATTGTAAGTTTATTAAAGGAGATGCGTACTGAAGCGGAGGAGGCTATTGATCCAAATTTGCCGTTTTTTGAAAATGTCCATCTCGCTTTATACCGTCTGCTGCAATTTAGAAAAAAGCATCAGCTGATGATCAAAATTTTTCAGGAAAGCAGTGAAATGGGAACACCTGCTGTGAAAGAAGTTGTTCAGAAAGTAGAAGAAATGATCTTAGCATATATGAAGCAAAAAGTGATTGAAGCAATGGATAAAGGGGAAATAAAGCAATGTGATCCGGAAATTACCGCATTCATTATGTTTAAACTTTATATCTCACTGATTTTTGACTGGGAAAAACATCATCCGCCATTAGAAAAAGAGAAAATTGCGGAACTGTTTGAATTATATTTTTTGAAAGGATTATTAAAATAATAGTCCTATATTTTTACTATAAAATGACCAAATGGCTAAAATGGTCATTCAGTTATTTGGAGGAATGTCTATGTCATTATTAAAAACAGAATGGAAGAACATATTTAAAAATAAGAAACTATTAATTGCTATTATTGGTGTTATGTTTATTCCATTGCTATATAGTGGTGTTTACTTATACGCCTTTTGGGATCCATACGGGAATTTAGACAGGTTGCCGGTAGCTGTTGTTAATGAAGATACAGGAACACAGTTTGAAGGAAAAAATCTGCAAGTTGGTTCTGATCTGATTGAAAATTTAAAAGAGGAAAAGAAGTTTAATTGGCAGTTTGTTAATAAAGCAGAAGCAGAAAAAGGATTAGAAAATGAAGAATACTATATGATTATTGAAATACCGAAAGAATTCTCAAAAAATGCAGCATCATTGACAGAGGATAACCCTAAGAAATTAGAAATAAAGTATATTCCAAATGAAGGAATGAACTTTTTATCCTCACAAATTGGGGAAAACGCTGTCGTTAGAATAAAAGATGAAGTTTCAAAAACATTAACGAAAACATATGCGGAAAGTATTTTTGAAAATATAGAAAAATTAGCAGATGGAATCGGTAAGGCGAGTGATGGTTCATCTGAAATAAATAATGGGGCAATCGATTTAAAAGAAGGTTCTGGAAAACTGAAAGATAATTTAGAAAAATTGGCTGAAAGTTCGATTACATTTGAAGATGGATTAAAAACGGCATCAAGCGGTTCGGAAAAGTTGACGAAAGGATTGAAAGCATTAGATGAAGGCCTTGGTAAAATGCAGGAAGGACAGAAACAGTTAGCTAATGGTGCAGAAAAGGCGGAAAATGGAGCCGGGCAATTGAAGGAAGGATTATCGACATCATTAGCAGGTATGAAAGAAATGCAAAACAAAGTTCCACAATTAACGGATGGAACGAGTACACTTGTTAAAAAAGCTCCTGAAATCGTGACAGGAACAAAAAAACTGGCTGAAGGAAATCATAATGCTTCTGAAGGTGCAAAACAATTATCAGCCGGGCTTGATCAAGTTTCAACTAAATTAAATGCAAGCATAGAGGAATTAAAAGCATTACCGCTTCCTGAAGAGAAAAAACAAGAACTGATTGCTCTTGCAGCCGGAATTGATCAAATAAAGGAGAGCAGTAAAAATTTATCAGCCGGGTTAGATGAACTAGATAAAGGAGCAAGTACATTAAATAAAGGTGTGGAAAAGCTTCCTGAACAAGCAACCGCTTTAAACAATGGAGCAAATGCTCTTGCAAAAGGTGTTAATGAATTAACAGCTGGGCAGGAAAAACTTTATAAAGGGGCTGGCGATCTGCAATCAGGGCAGAAGCAGCTAACAGAAGGATTAACTACCTTTGGCGAAAAAATTACAGAGGCAAAGGCAGGATCCGCGCAGCTCGTGAACGGTGGAAATGACTTAACAAGTGGTGTGAAACAGCTGGTGGACGGTTCAGCCACTTTAAAAGATGGCTCAACAAAACTCGCAGATGGTTCAAAAGAGCTTGATGATGGTGTAAGTAAGCTTTCAGAAGGAACAGAGGAATTATCAACAAAATTACAGGATGCAAGGGAAGAGAGCAAGGATGCAAAAGGTTCTGATAAGCTTTATGATATGGTAGCAGAACCAGTGAAAGTAAAAGATGAAAAAGTAAATGAAGTACCGAACTATGGAACTGGCTTTGCACCATACTTCATTTCGATTTCTTTATTCGTTGGTGCATTAACTTTATCTATTATTTTCCCGATGAGAGATTCATTTGGAACACCGAAATCCGGTTTCTCATGGTTCTTAAGTAAATTTGGTGTCTTATTTATAGTTGGTATCGTCCAGGCAGTACTGGTTGATAGTATTTTATTATTCATACTGAAAATTGATGTTCAAAACATTCCATTGTTTTATTTATTAAGTATTATTACGAGCTTCACATTCCTTTCGATTGTTCAGTTTTTAGTAACGACAATGGACAATCCGGGAAGATTTATCGGGATCATCATTCTGATCCTCCAATTAACGACGAGTGCAGGTTCATTCCCGCTTGAGTTAATTCCGACTGCATTGCAGCCAATCCATAACTTACTGCCAATGTCTTACTCCGTATCCGGTTTTAAAGCGGTTATTACGAGTGGAGACTACGGACATATGTGGAATCAGGCATTTATTTTAATCGGATATATGGTTGTTATGATGATTGGTACAATTGCTTATTTTGCAATGAAGGTAAGAAAGAATAGAGTTCAAGAAATAGAAGCTTAGAACATGTATTGGATAAATTGCCGATATATTGATAATAGAAAAGAGGCAGGGTTTCCTTTCCCAGCCTCTTTTCTATTACCCTATAAATCTTTAATATTCAAACAATCACAGCATCTGTTCCCATAACATTCATGCTGTTCTTCAATTTCATGTCCACAGTCCATACATTTTTTACGCGGTAAGTTTTTGAAAAATTCAGTTATTTTAATTAACATTTTATTTCCCCCTGCTCATTTAGTAATGTAATTGTATTATAACAGAATATATTAAGTCAATGTTTGTTTTATAACAATAGATGGAAATAATGCAATTTTTTTTAGAATTCGATATAGTGAAATGAGAAAATAAGAAAGGTGATGTGATTGATGAGGCTTACTGTTATAGGTTTTTGGGGTGGTTATCCAGGTGCAAATGAGGCGACTTCAGGTTATTTGCTTGAATCAGGAGATTTTCGTTTATTAATTGATTGTGGCAGTGGTGTACTAGCACAGCTACAAAATAAAATTTCTGTGGATGAATTAGATTCAGTTATTTTATCCCATTATCATGCAGATCATATAGCTGATGTTGGTTCGCTTCAATATGCGAAGCTTATATCTTCCTTTATAAATAATAATCAAAAGATTTTACCGGTTTATGGGCATACATATGACAAGGAAGAATTTGCAAAGCTTACACATAAAAATAGTACAAATGGGATTGGCTATTCACCGGATCAAAAGCAAAAAATTGGTCCATTTACAATTGAATTCTTAAAAACTACACATCCAGTTGACTGCTTTGCAATGCGGATTACGGATGGACAAGCTACGATTGTTTATACAGCTGATTCAAGCTACCAGCAGTCATTTGTTGAGTTTTCTAAAGATGCGGACTTGCTTATTAGCGAATGTAACTTTTATGCGCATCAGGACGGAACAAATGCCGGTCATATGAACAGTTTAGAAGTGGGAGAACTTGCGAAAAATGCAAATGTAAAACAAGTGCTGCTTACACATTTACCGCATTTCGGAAACCATGAAGATTTAGTAAAAGAAGCAGGAACAGTTTATAAAGGAAAAATTGAGCTAGCACATACTTTCTATGAATGGAGCTTGTAAGGAGGATAAGATATGCTATTTATTGATAATGAAGGAATAACAGATCCCCGGATTAATTTAGCAATTGAAGAATATTGTTTAAAAAATTTAGATCCAAATGAAACGTATCTGCTTTTTTATATAAATGAGCCGTCGATTATCATTGGGAAAAATCAAAATACGATCGAAGAAATTAATACTGATTATGTGGAAAAAGAAGGTATACATGTCGTCAGAAGATTATCAGGCGGCGGTGCTGTTTATCATGATCTTGGTAATTTAAACTTCAGTTTCATTACAAAAGATGATGGAGACAGTTTTCATAATTTCAGAAAGTTCACTGAACCTGTCGTTAAAGCATTACAGAAGCTCGGTGTAAATGCGGAATTAAGCGGGAGAAATGATTTAGTAGCAGAAGGAAGAAAAATTTCTGGCAATGCCCAGTTTGCAACCCGAGGAAGAATGTTCAGTCATGGAACATTATTATTTGATTCTGAAATTGACCATGTTGTTTCTGCCTTAAAAGTAAGAAAAGATAAAATTGAGTCAAAAGGGATTAAGTCGATTCGGAGCCGTGTTGCAAATATTAGTGAGTTTTTAAAAGAGGAAATAACGATTGAACAGTTCCGTGAATTGCTTCTCCATTCTATTTTTGAAGAGTCAGAAGAGATTCCTAAGTATACTTTGACAGAAGAAGACTGGAAGAAAATTAATGAGCTTTCAAATGAACGTTATAAAAATTGGGATTGGAATTACGGGAAATCACCTAAATTTAATTTACAGCGGTCCCACCGTTTTCCAGTCGGACAGATCGATGTCCGCCTTGAAGTGAACAAAGGGCTTATTGAACAATGCAAAATTTACGGGGATTTTTTTGGTGTAGAAGATGTTCATGAAATTGAGAAGAAGCTGACAGGTATCAAATATGAAAAGAGTGCAATTGAGGAAGCAATGAAAGAATTAGATGTGAAAAAATACTTTGGAAACATTGAGATGTCTGATTTTGTGAATTTACTTTACTAATTAAAGTGGAATACAGGGACTTTTTCCTTTTATTGAAAACACTTTCATTGGTAATTATTAGTATGTAGATATAATAATTAAATATTACTGTAGAAAAAATAAATCCTTTAAGACTGTGCTTATTTAACGTAGTACAGTCTTTTAAAATTGGAAAAAATAAAAAGTAATAAAATTCTGAAAAAATATTGAACTAAATTTCACTTCATGTATAATTTAATCAATAAAAGCATAAAAGCGAGACAGAATAAAAGCGCTAAATTTAGAGGGGGATATATTGTGAAAAAGGGAATGAAATTAGGTTTAACGACTGCGTTAGCTAGTTTTCTACTTTTAGCTGGCTGTGGTACGAGTGAAAGTGGCGGTTCTGGTTCATCTGAAGATGGCAAGAAAACGTATAAAGTCGGTATTACGCAAATTGTTGAGCATCCATCACTTGATGCAGCAACGAAAGGATTTAAGAAAGCACTTGAGGATAAAGGCTTAAATGTTGAATTTGATGAGCAAAATGCACAAAATGATCAAAATAACAGTCAATCAATTGCGAATAATTTTGTTGGAGACAATGTAGATCTTATTTTTGCTAACTCTACACCTAGTGCGTTAAGTTCATTAAACGCGACAAAAGATATTCCGATCGTCTTCACTTCTGTA
The DNA here is from genome assembly GCF_001591625.1 of Metabacillus fastidiosus NBRC 101226. Classification (GTDB taxonomy): domain Bacteria; phylum Bacillota; class Bacilli; order Bacillales; family Bacillaceae; genus Metabacillus; species Metabacillus fastidiosus. The sequence continues at coordinate 81,590 of NZ_BCVG01000002.1, read as the reverse complement.
ACAGATCCAGTTGCTGGAGGACTTGTGAAAAGTATGGAAGAGCCTGGCGGAAATATTACAGGTACGACAGATACACATCCTGATGCAATTCCGAATACAGTAAAATTCATTGCTGATAATTTTGAAGGCAAACGTATTGGAATGATTTACAATTCCGGTGAGCAGAATTCTGTTGCACAAGTGGAACTAGTTGAAAAAGCAACAAAAGGAACAGATTTAAAAGTTGTGAAATCATCTGTTTCAACATCTGCTGAAGTAAAACAGGCGGCTGAATCTTTAGTCGGTAAAGTGGACTTCTTCTACATTATTACAGATAACACAGTAGTATCTGCTTTAGAATCAGTTATCGGTGTTGCAAGTGATAAAGATATTCCATTGTTCGTTGGTGAATTAGATTCTGTTAAACGCGGAGGCTTTGCTGCATACGGCTTTGACTATAATGATATCGGTTATGAAGCTGGTGAAATGGCAGCGAAAATTTTAACTGGTGAGGCGAAAGTAAATGAGCTGCCAGTACAATATCCACAAAACTTAAAGCTTGAAATTAATAAAAAAGCTGCTGAAGAAATGGGTATTGAAATTAAAGAAGAATGGAAAAAGGATGCAGAAATTATTGAATAAAGGTGAGAAAAAATGTTTACAGCTCTTTTTGGTTCTTTTGAATCAGGTTTAATATATGCCATTATGGCACTTGGTGTTTATTTATCGTTTCGAATATTAGATTTTCCTGATTTGACCGTTGATGGGAGCTTCGTAACAGGTGCTGCAGTAAGCGCGATATTAATTGTTAATGGTGTGAATCCATTTATTGCGACAGCTGCGGCACTGGCAGCCGGTTTTATTGCTGGCTGTATTACTGGTATTCTTCATACTAAAGGTAAGATTAATCCGCTTCTTTCAGGGATTTTAATGATGATTGCCTTATACTCTATCAATCTAAGAATTATGGGGAAAGCAAATGTTCCATTGCTTCAAGAAGATACTGTATTTACAATGATCTCCTCTTGGTGGGAAAAGCTTGGTATTGATCAAGGGATGCAGCAATTGTTTGAATCAATCGGCTTAGGTGCATTTGTTCCAAAAACATGGTCAATCGTTATTATTATGCTTATTTTAATTATTATTATTAAAATTGTTCTTGATTATTTCTTAAAAACAGAAGTTGGTCTTGCAATCCGTGCTGTCGGTGATAATGAGCAAATGATTACGAGTTTTTCTGCAAATACAGATACTTTGAAAATTGTTGGATTAGGTATTTCAAATGCTTTAGTTGCATTTTCGGGTGCATTTATTGCCCAGTACAATTCATTCAGTGATGCTGGAATGGGTATAGGAATGATCGTTATCGGTCTTGCATCTGTTATCATTGGAGAAGCATTAGTCGGTACAAAAACGATTATCCGTGCAACATTAGCAGTTATTATCGGTGCGGTTGTTTATCGTCTAATCGTTGCGATGGCACTTCGATGGAATTTCTTTGACACAGGTGATATGAAGCTTATTACAGCATGTATCGTTATCGCTGCACTCGTCATCCCACAAGTAATGGATAAGCAAAAAGAAAAACGAAGAAAAAGCTTACGAAGAAGAGAGGTGTAGATTTTGTTACAGTTAAAGCAAATTTATAAAGTGTTTAATGAAGGTTCTGTCGATGAGAAAATTGCTTTAAACAAACTATCACTCTCTTTAGATCCAGGCGATTTTGTAACAGTAATCGGCAGTAATGGTGCTGGTAAGTCGACATTGTTAAATATTGTTGCTGGAAGAATTATTCCGGATGATGGCGATGTTTTAATAAGAGATAAGAAAATGACAGATGTGAAGGAATTTAAGCGTTCAAGGTATATTGGCCGTGTATTCCAAGACCCTATGGCAGGAACAGCACCGACATTAACAATTGAAGAGAACCTTGCGATTGCTTATTCAAGAATTCATAAGAGAACGTTAAAATCAGGAGTATCAAGTAAAAGAAGAGAATTTTTTAAAGGTCATCTTGAATCACTTGGCTTAGGACTTGAAAATCGTCTTCAAGCAAAAGTCGGGCTTTTATCCGGCGGGGAGCGACAGGCATTGTCTCTTTTAATGGCGACATTTACAAAACCGGATATTTTACTTCTGGATGAACATACAGCAGCACTTGATCCTTCCAGAGCGGAGTTAATTACTAATTTAACGAAGAAGCTTGTGGAGAACGGAAATTTAACGACAATTATGATTACACATAATATGCAGCAGGCAGTGGATCTTGGAAATCGTTTAATTATGATGGATAGAGGACAGATCATCTTCTCATCACAGGGGGAAGAAAAGAAGAAGCTGACGGTGAATTCATTATTAAACGAGTTTTCTAAAATCAAAGGCAATGGTGCCTTATCTGATAGAGCATTATTAGGTTGAGTACAGTTTATACTGTGCTCTTTTTTTATTGTTTTAAAAATAATTTTTATTTTTCTATAGTTAACTAGTTCAATATAATATACAATAGTTCAATATATTGAACTAGTTAACTAAAGGAGAATGAGATGAAATCTTTACAAGTTCAAATTGGAATAAATCTGAAGAAAATACGAAAGCTCAGGGGCTATAGTTTAGATCAGCTTTCAGGCTTAAGCAGTGTCAGTAAAGGGATGCTTGCCCAAATTGAAAAGGGAGAATCGAGTCCTACAGTAAATACATTATGGAAAATTGCCAATGGTCTTCAAGTTTCTTTTTCTTCGCTAATAGAGGAAAAACAATCAAATGTATCTGTTGTTCGTTTAGAAGATAAAAAACCGCTAACAGAGGATGGAGAATTATATCAGGTGTATCCGTTTTTTCCGTTCGATTCTTCCAAGAAATTTGAAATCTATTTTGTTGAATTACAGCCAGGCTGCAGACATTGTTCAGAACGCCATCATGACAGTGTGGAAGAATATATTTTAGTTTGTGATGGAGAAGTTACCATTCGTATTGGAGAACAGTCCTATAAATTGAAAAAAGCTGAATCTATCCATTTTCAGGCTAATGATGACCATACATATGAAAATGAAACCAATCAAATAACGAGTTTTTACAATGTGATTTTTTACCCGTAAAGGAGAATTGATAATTAATGGCATCAGTGACATCAGCATCATTAGAAAAAAAGCAATCAAACTTTGTTCATGGGCTTCAAGCAGGAATCAGTATTGCGATTGGCTATATGCCAGCAGCCCTTACATTTGGACTTTTAGCAAAATCAACAGGACTGACATTATATGAAACGGTACTTACGAGTCTTATTGTTTTTGCAGGTGCAGCACAGTATATCTTTTTAAGCTTGCTTGCAGTTGGAACAGGAGCAATTGAAATAATTTTTACTACTTTCATTGTTAATATCCGTCACTTTCTTATGTCAGCATCTTTGAGCGAGAAGATAGAAAGTGATCATTTATGGAAAAAAGCATTGTATTCATTTGGTTTAACGGATGAAACATTTTCGGTTGCTTCACTCAAAAGCGGAAAAGTAACAACGGGATATATGTTCGGTCTCATTTTTATTTCCTACTCAAGCTGGGTTATTAATTCGGGACTTGGGCATGTTATTGGCGCAAGCCTTCCGAAAATTATTCAAGAAAGCATGTCTATTGCTTTATATGCGATGTTTATCGGCTTATTAATTCCAACGTTGAAAAAGCAAAGAAAAGTATTATTTTTAGCAGTGACAGCAGCAGTATTTAATTCAATCTGTGTGGCAACCGGCTACATTTCAACAGGCTGGGGAATTGTTATTTCGACGATTGCGGCAGCGGTGCTTATTGAATTTATTTATTTGAAGGGAGTACGGAATCATGTTGAATAGTTCTATTATTCTTATTATTATAGGTATGGGAATTGTTACATATATTCCGAGAATGATCCCACTTGTCTTTTTAAGTGAAATAAAGCTGCCCGATTTTTTACAAAATGTATTAAAAAACGTACCGTATGCAGCACTTGGCACTTTAATTATTCCAGGTGTCTTTTTCATGAACGATGATATTTGGTTTGGAATAATAGGGGCATTAACTGCCGTTATTGCTGCCTATTTCGGTGCAAATGTCATTATCGTTGTAATGAGTGCAATTGGTGTATTAGCCATATATGGATTTCTATTTTAAATGCATGTTCTAATCATAACGAGTAATAACTAAACTAATAAAAAAGCTTGTTTACAGATGGAGGAATGATATGCGTAAACTGCTGACGATGTCTGTACTCGTTTATTTTTTATATGGTTTGTTCATATATTTGTATCTATTTCATTTTACAAGTTCTGGCGTCCCTCCTCAGTATGCCGGTTCGCTGGCGGATCCTGAGACATTTATGGATGGAAGAGAATTATTATTGTCTGAAGAATATTCCAAAATTAAAAACTTTCTTTTTTTTGTTACAACACCTTTTGAATGGTTTCTGTTTTTAATTATTTTAGTAACAGGCCTGTCGAGGAAGATGAGCGGCTGGGCAAAGGGAATATCAAAGTTCTCTATCGTTCAGACAGCTGTTTATTTATTTTGGCTGACGCTATTCGTAACAATCTTATCTTTCCCTATTGAATGGGGAGGCTATAAGATTTCAACTGCATATCAAATTACAACACAAGTATTTTCTTCCTGGATGAAAGACCAGCTCATTGATTTTTGGGTGAATTATTTGTTAATGATTATCATTGTGACAGTGTTATATTTTTTCATTCGAAAGTCTGCAAAAAGATGGTGGCTGTATACCTGGCTTTTATCAATCCCTTTTTCATTTTTTCTAATGTTCGTTCAGCCGGTATTAATTGATCCTCTTTATAATGATTTTTATCCATTAAAAGATAAGGAATTGGAAGCGAAAATTTTAGCATTGGTGGATAAGGCAGACATACCTGCTAAACATGTGTATGAAGTAAATATGTCAGAGAAGACGAATGCACTCAATGCTTATGTAACAGGGGTCGGATCGAATTCCCGAATTGTTTTGTGGGATACGACGTTGGAGCGGCTCAATGATGATGAGATTTTATTTATTATGGCGCATGAGATGGGCCATTACGTGATGAAGCATATTTATGTCGGGATTGCAGGTTATTTAATACTTAGTCTTGGAGCTTTATTTCTTATTGATAAACTAATGACAGTTATCATTGAAAAATGGGGAACGAGGCTTAATATAAAGGGTAAACAGGAGATTAGTTCTTTACCATTGTTTTTGATGCTTCTGGGAATATTAGTATTTGCCGCAAGTCCCTTGTCAAATGCAGTATCAAGATATCAGGAAAAATCAGCTGATATGTATGCGCTGGAACTGACAAAAGATAATGAAGCAGGAATTTATACGTTTCAGAAATTATCAAAGGCGAGTCTAAGTCAAGTGAACCCGCCACAATTAGTGAAGATTTTCCGTTACGGACATCCAACGATCTTTGAGAGGATTCAGTATTTAGAAAAGTATGAGGAATGATCAAATACTAGAGAGAATTGAAAAGAAAAGAACCGTCCTGTAAAAGGGACGGTTCTTAAACAATTTTTCTCAGTTTTTTATATTCTTCTGATAAACGTAAAAACGCTTCACGGTCATAACGGTCAAGTGCATCATTTATTTTGGCTTCTAACAACATCTTGCGGCGCAGTAATATAGCTTCATCTAAAACCATTTGGATATACATATCCAATACTGCATTTTCTGCCTGATCTTTGTTGTTCATACGGGAATTCATGATATCGGTGGACGATTTCTTATTTTTCATGAAATATCACCCCTGATGCCTTTTTTATATTATATGGAGGTGGTAAGGAAAAATCAACCAATGTTTTTATAATTTTATGAAAATTTTTTATGAATAAAAACACCAATTTGGACATACTAGAAAAAAGGAGTGAGTATCTTAAAATGTATAATTATGATGAATTAGAAGCAGAATTGCCATCAACACCGCTTAATCCACAAATGAATGTAGCCTCAAGTCGGATATTTTCTTTAAATGCCTATGTTAATGGTATAAAGGAGATAACTTCGGCGATAAATAAAGTGCCGACTCAGCAAATAAAAGAATGACTTCTTTACAGCAATGTTAAGGAAGTCATTCTTTTATTTATTTTATGTAAATATATAGAAAACGATGGCGGAATATGTTAGATTAAGGTTGGTACTAATTACCTAGCGATGAGGTGAGTAATATGATAGATGATTACAAAGTTAATCGGATGACCATGGCAATTTTACCACAGATTGAGGGAACAAAGCTTTTTTCGACTGTTTTTGAAGCAGAACAGGAATTTACAGTAAAGAAGAAACCAATTCATTTAATTGAAGGAAGTTGTGCCTACTTTGGAAGCAGCTACGAAGGCAGGAAGGATGGCACTAGAGAACTGATGGGTGTTACACATAAATCCCCTATTGTTATTGACCCGACAAGCTCGATTTACTTCTTCCCAACCACTTCCCCAACCAGACCCCAATGTGCTTGGCTCTCCCATGCGTATGTCCTTGAATATAAGCAAACAGGATATGATGATACACAAGTGACTTTTATAGGTGGGAAGACGGTTATTATTCCTATCTCGTTAACTTCCTTTGAAAATCAACTCTTTCGTACTGCTCAATTAAGAACAATTATGTCATCAAGAATTGAAAAGGAGCAACATAAAATGAATATGATGCTTTTTTCAAAAGAAAGTGAAATTCATAAAATTTATAAGCAGATTATAAGGGAATTACATAAGCCTGATTAGTAGAAGATTAGCTTCTCCTTATTTTACTATGATAGATTATTCTGTACATTTAAAGGGAATAAAGGACAATAGGACATTCACTTTAAAGTTTAATCTTGCATCATTTTTAAATTAAACTGAAAATGTGTAAAATAAAAGAAATGATGTTGAGGAGATATTAGTAATTTGGAGATGCTGCTGCAGTTTTTTACAGAAGAAAATTTAATCAGGCTTTTTAAGGAGTTCCGTTCTTTTGGCCCCTTATTTGCGATTGGTCTACCGATGATTGAAGCATTTTTACCGTTTCTGCCATTGATTGTTTTCATCGTTGTAAACGTGAATTCATTTGGCTTATGGCTCGGTTTTCTTTTAACATGGTTCGGTTCTTCTTTAGGTTCTATTTTAGTCTTTTTCATAATAAGAAGGTTAGGACAGCAAAGGTTTTTCCATTTTTTAAATAGACATAAGACGGTTAAAAAACTGATGACTTGGATGGAGAAAAAAGGATTTAGTCCATTATTTTTACTTTTATGTTTCCCATTCACACCATCGGCAGCCGTTAATGTCGTTGCAGGTTTATCAAAGATCAGTATTTGGCAATATAGCCTGGCTGTTATTTCTGGAAAATTTGTTATGGTTTTTATCGTTAGTTTTATCGGCTACGATCTTCACGCTTTAATAACACAGCCGATAAGATTATTTATCGCAGGATTAGTTATTTTCTTGCTGTGGTTTGTCGGTAAAAAGGTGGAAAAGAGACTGAATATTTCAATCATTGACCAAGATGATGATAGTATTTAATGTAAGGGGATGTCCCATGAAAAAGAAAATTATTGCTATTTCATTTATACTGTTAATATGTATTATTCTCTTTGTGAAGAATATGATTTTTCTTGAATATAAGGTTGAGGGAGTATCGATGGAGCCTACTTATGAGGAAGGTAATCTTCTCTCGATTAATACAATGAGTCATCATATATTGCCGATAGAGAGATTTGATGTTGTTGTTTTTCATGGACCGAATAAAAATGATGACTATATTAAAAGAGTAATCGGTTTGCCTGGGGATGAAATCAGCTATAATGATGATCAGCTATATATTAACGAGAAGCCGATAAATGAACCATACTTAACGAAAGAACATGTCGGAATGCTGACTGGGGACTTTACACTGGAAGAAAAAATAGGTAAGAAAAAAATTCCGGAAGGTTATCTTTTTGTTATTGGTGATAATCGAATTAAAAGCTATGACAGCAGACATTTTGGTTTAATAAAAATAGAAGATGTTGTTGGAAAGGTAACAGAAAATTAGAGATAGAGAGTGGAGAGGGAAAATGATTAGCCTAAAGAGTGAAAGAGAAATAAACTTGATGCATGAAGCCGGAAAATTATTGGCGGAATGTCATAGGCAAATTGCCAAATTGATTAAGCCGGGTATAACGACAATAGAAATTGATCAGTTCGTTGAGAAATTTTTAGCTCGTCATGGAGCAACTCCCGAACAAAAGGGATATAAAGGGTATGAATATGCAACATGTGCTTCGATAAATGATGAAATTTGTCACGGTTTTCCAAGAAAAGAACCATTAAAAAACGGTGATATTGTCACGATTGATATGGTTGTTAATTTAAACGGGGGCTTGGCGGATTCTGCGTGGACACATCCTGTCGGCAATATTTCTGATGAAGCAAAACGTTTAATAGATGTAACAGAAAAGGCTTTATATAAAGGAATTGAACAGGCAGTAGTCGGGAACCGTATCGGGGATATCGGTCATGCGATCCAAACATATGCAGAAGGAGAAAATTTCTCAGTCGTGCGCGAATTCACAGGCCATGGAATCGGAAAAACGATTCATGAAGCTCCTGCCATCGCTCATTACGGATTGCCGAACAAAGGATTGCGTTTAAAAGAGGGAATGGTTATTACAATTGAACCGATGATAAATATCGGAGCATGGCAATCAAAGATGGATGAGAACAACTGGACAGCAAGAACGGTTGATGGTAAGCTGTCCGCACAATATGAACATACAATTGCGATTACGAAAGACGGTCCGTTTATATTAACGGAGCAGAAGATGTAAGAAGGAACTTCAAGGTAGGCTCGTTTATGGGCTACTTTGGAGTTTTTTTGTGATATAGCATGTTCTTTTAGTCACAATAGCTTTTAATTAATTTAAATATGCAGTAAATTCATTGGAAGAGATAGTCAATGATATTAAGGAAATTTTAAGAAATGGCAGAATGTGCAGAAGTGAAGTAAAATAGAGTAGTGAAACAAATGATCGTATTTTAAATATCTTCCATAAAAGCGGGGGAATGTTATGAGTATAAAATTTATTTTAGGACGTTCAGGGAGCGGGAAAACAGATTGGCTTTTGAATGATATTCGTTCTAAGCTTTTTGCTGAACCGTTAGGAAAACCGATTATATATTTAGTGCCGGACCAAATGACATTCGGAGCAGAGTATGAGCTTATAAAGACACCGGATTTAGCCGGAATGATCCGAGCGCAGGTGTTTAGTTTCAGTCGTCTAGCTTGGCGTGTGCTGCAGGAGACAGGCGGAATGGCAAGACACTATTTATCAAGCTCTGCTATTCAAATGATGCTTAGGAAATTAGTAGAAGAGCATAAGCAGGATTTAAAAGTTTTTATGAAGGCTAGCGATAAAAGCGGATTTATTTCCCAGCTTGAAGCGATGCTGACAGAGTTTAAGCGTTATTGTTTATCTCCTGCTGAGCTTGAGCAATACTTAAGCAATGCTCGTACTGAGGTTGATCAAAAAGCATTGACAGATAAGCTGCATGATCTGGCAGTTTTATATATGGAACTGGAAAAATCATTAAGTGAAAAGTATGTTGACAGCGAAGATTATTTACGCCTGCTGGCTGAAAAAGCAGAAGCTTCTTCCTATTTGGAATCGGCTGAGCTTTATATTGACGGATTTCATAGTTTTACACCACAGGAATACGAAGTGATTGAAGCATTAATGAAAAAAGCAGGAAGCGTAACGATCGCTTTAACAGCAGATAATGCTTATTCTGCCCAGCTTCCACAGGAACTTGATTTATTTAGAATGACAGGAGCAACTTATTATAAACTTTTGCAATTAGCTGAAAATGCCGGTAAAGAGATTAATGAGCCTATTATTTTAAAAGAAACGCCGCGATTTAAGGCAAGTGAATCAATTTCCCATTTAGAACAAAATTATGATGGGCGACCGACGGTAGAGTTTTCGGATTCACCGGATATTACTTTATTGCAGGCATCAAACCGCCGTGCTGAAATAGAAGGAATTGCAAGGGAAATTCAAGCGATGATGAAGAAGAATAAGTATCGTTATCGTGATATTGCTCTACTAGTTCGAAATACGAATCAATATGAGGATTTAATTGAACAAGTTTTTAAAGATTATGAAATCCCGTTTTTTATTGATCAGAAACGTTCGATGCTGAATCATCCATTGATTGAATTAATTCGTTCAAGTTTGGAAGTTATTAATGGTAATTGGCAGTATGAGTCAGTATTCCGCTGTATTAAAACTGAGCTTCTTTTCTCAATGGATGCAAATAAGAAAGTACTGCGGGAAGAAATGGATCAGTTTGAAAATTACGTTTTATCTTATGGGATCAAGGGACAGCGCTGGACGAAAGATGAGCGTTTCCGCTACCGTCGCTTTTATTCTTTGGAAGATGAATATGTTGTTACAGATGAAGAACGGGAGATGGAAGAGAAGATAAATAGATTGCGTGAATTAGTCGTTACGCCGCTTCAACTATTGCAAAAACGGCTAAAGCGAAGCAAAACAGGCCGGGAATTAGCAGAAAGCTTGTATCTTTATTTAGAGGAACTTCATATTCCAGAAAAATTAGAGCAGCTGCGGTCAGAAAGGGAATCGGCAGGGCAGCTGCTGGAAGCAAGAGAGCATGATCAAGTTTGGCAGGCTGTTATTACTTTGCTTGATGAATTTGTTGAAATGCTGGCCGATCAGAAATTATCTATGAAGCTATTTTCCGAAATGCTTGAGACAGGCTTTGAAGCTATGAAATTTTCTCTCGTTCCGCCCGCAATTGACCAAGTATTAATTGCAGATATTGAGAGATCCCGCTTTTTCCATATAAAATGCACATTCATTATCGGAGTAAACGATGGCATTATTCCAGCAAGACCGAAGGAAGAAGGAATTTTATCAGAAGATGACCGTGAACTTCTGCATCATCAAGGTATTCAGCTTGCACCGACTGCAAAGCAGCAATTGCTTGATGAAAACTTTATTATTTATCTTGCATTAGCAAGTCCTTCCGAGAAGTTATTTCTTTCCTACCCGATTGCCGATGAGGAGGGAAAATCACTGCTGCCCTCTATCATTATAAAAAGAATAGAAGATATGTTTCCAAAGATCGCTATAGAAAAATTAATAAACGAACCGGAAGAGTTGGACGAAGAAGAACAGCTTTCATTTTTAGTAAATGAAGATGTGGCTCTTTCTTATTTAACAGCACAGCTTCAGGCATGGAAGCGAGGTTACCCAGTACATCCGATTTGGTGGGATACGTATAATTATTTTATTTCTTCAGATGAAAAAGAAAAAACTTCCCGTGTATTAAGCAGCTTATATTTTGAAAATAAAGAGCAGCATTTAGTGAAGGAGACGAGCCATAAGCTATATGGAAAACATATTCAAGGCAGTGTTTCACGGATGGAGCAGTTTAACAGCTGTGCATTTGCTCATTTTGCTTCACATGGATTGAAGTTAAAAGAAAGACAGGTATTTAAACTTGAAGCTCCGGATATTGGAGACATGTTCCATGCGGCTTTAAAGCATATTTCTGATCGTTTACATCAATTAAAGCTTGATTGGAAGACACTTACGAAAGATCAATGTGAAAAGCTTTCCATTGATGCAGTAGAAAAGCTTGCTCCGAAATTACAAAGAGAGATTTTATTAAGCTCTAACCGCCATCATTATATTAAGCGGAAACTGCAAAAAATTGTTGCACGTGCATCAACTGTTTTAAGTGAGCATGCAAAGGCAAGCGGATTTGCCCCGATTGGTTTAGAGCTTGGTTTCGGAAAAGGGGGAGAACTTCCGCCGATGCACTTCACTCTTCCAAACGGCTGTACGATGGAAGTTATCGGAAGAATTGACCGAGTTGATAAGGCAGACAGTTCAAGAGGAACACTGCTTCGAATCGTTGATTATAAATCGAGTGATAAATCATTGCAGCTGACAGAAGTGTACTACGGGCTGGCTTTGCAAATGTTAACGTATTTAGATATTGTCATTTCAAATTCAAAGCTTTGGCTTGGAATGGAAACGACGCCTGCTGGTGTACTTTATTTTCATGTCCATGACCCGATTGTTAGTGCGAATTCTCTTTTAGATGAAGAAGATTTAGATGATGAAATATTTAAGAAATTTAAGATGAAAGGTTTACTGCTCGGTGATGAAGAAGCAATTCAGCTTATGGATCAGCAGCTGCAGCCTGGAGGAACATCGAAAATTGTTAGTGCGAGACTGTTGAAAAAAGGCGGTCTAGGTACATCATCATCTATTACAAGTGAAGAAGAGTTTCATATTTTAAGAAACTTTGTGAGAAATGAGTTCCAAAAAATCGGGACACATATTACAGACGGCATTATTGATATTGCACCATATAAATTAAAAGATAAAACACCTTGTACGTATTGTGCTTATAAATCGGTTTGTCAGTTTGATGAGTCATTAGAGGAAAATAATTACCGTGCATTAAAAAATGAGAAAAAAGAGGACGTACTTGAAAAGATGAGAGAGGAGGTCAATCGAGTATGAATGAATTAATGGCAAAGCCGGCAAACAGTCAATGGACAGATGATCAGTGGAAGGCGATCGTTGCAAATGGACAAGATATATTAGTAGCGGCGGCGGCAGGATCGGGAAAAACAGCTGTTCTCGTTGAGAGAATTATCCATAAAATCTTATCAAAGGAAAATCCAATTGATGTTGATAGATTACTAGTAGCAACTTTCACGAATGCATCAGCAGCTGAAATGAGAGGAAGAATCGGGGAAGCACTTGAAAAGGCATTAAAAGAAGATCCATCTTCTCTTCATTTAAGAAGACAGTTAACGATTTTAAACAGGGCGTCTATTTCTACTCTTCATTCGTTTTGTTTAAACGTTGTCCGAAAATATTATTATTTAATTAATATTGATCCGAGTTTTCGAATCGCGGATGAAACAGAAGGTCAGCTTCTTATTGACGAAGTATTAGATGATTTATTTGAAGAGCAGTACAGTGATGAGAATAATGAAGCGTTTTTTGACTTAGTAGACAGGTATACTTCAGACCGGAATGACCATGAGCTTCAATCCCTTATTCGTGAACTTTACACATTTTCTCGTTCCCATCCAGAGCCGAATAGCTGGTTAAGTGGATTAATGGATACGTATACTAGTGATAAAAATGTGGAAGACATGCCTTTTATTACGTTTTTAAAAGAAGATATTCATATTTTGTTAGAGGGATGCCAGGCACAATTGAAGGAAGCGTTAGAGCTGACAAAAAGACCTGGAGGACCGGCGCCTCGAGCAGAAAATTTACTGGACGATTTAGAGCAGGTTTCCGGCTTAATAGCTGTAAAAGAATCATGGCAGGAGCTTGGAGAGAGAATCTCTAAATTCAGCTTATCTCGTGCGAAGCCTTGTCGCGGGGATGAATATGATCAAAGGCTGATCGATCAAACAGCTGATATCCGCACAGCTGTGAAAAAGAAAATTGAGAAATTAAAAGAAGAAGTTTTTTCCCGCTCATTTGAAAACTATACGAAGGATTTACGAGAGTTAAAGCCTGTTATGGAAAAACTTATTTATTTAGTAAAAATATTTGCAGAACGCTACGAAAATAAGAAGCAGGAAAAAGGAATTGTTGATTTCGCAGACTTGGAGCATTATTGTCTGCAAATTTTAAAACAGGAAGATGGAACTCCAAGTGAAGCAGCATTATTTTATCAAAATCAGTTTGCAGAAGTTTTAGTCGATGAGTATCAAGATTGTAATTTTGTTCAGGAATCGATTATTAAACTCGTTACGAAAGAAGGAGAAGCGACTGGTAATTTATTTATGGTTGGTGATGTGAAACAATCAATCTACCGCTTTCGTTTAGCAGAGCCGTTTCTTTTCTTAAGTAAATATAAACGTTTCACACCCTTTGCTGAAAATACGGGAATGAGGATTGATTTATCAAAGAATTTCCGCAGCCGTGCAGAGGTACTTGATGGGACAAACTATATTTTTAAACAGGTTATGGGAGAAAATGTCGGTGAGATTGAATATGATCATGATGCAGAATTAAAGCTTGGAGCAGCATATCCTGAAAGTGAAAAAATGAATGCAGAGCTCTTATTAGTAGAGAAAACAGGTGCGGGTGAAGAAGAGGATGCTGATGATTTATTTGCTGAGGAAGAATTAGAGACAGCTCAGCTTGAAGCTAGATTAATGGCAAAACAAATTCGCAGATTGATTGAAGGAAAGTTCCAGATTTACGATCGTAAACTTGATACGACCCGTTCGATTAATTATCGTGATATCGTTATTTTACTTCGTTCTATGCCATGGGCGCCGCAGATTATGGAAGAGTTTAAGCAGTACGGTATTCCAGTGTATGCTAATCTTTCAAATGGATATTTTGAAGCGACAGAAGTAACGATTATGATGTCTCTTTTAAAAATAATTGATAATCCGTATCAGGATATTCCTTTAGCAGCAGTACTCCGTTCACCAATCGTCGGTTTAAATGCAGATGAATTAGCGACTATTAAAACGTATGAACCGAAGGGAACATATTACGAGGCAGTGAAATTATTTTTAGAACAAGCGTCAAGTGAGCATCATGAATTAGCTTTAAAAGTGAAAGCTTTTATGGAAATATTTGAAGGCTGGCGTAATTTTGCACGTTCTGATTCTGTTTCTAATTTAATTTGGCAATTATACCGTGATACTCATTTCTTTGATTTTGTCGGTGGTATGCTAGGTGGAAAACAGCGTCAAGCAAATCTTAATGCCCTTTATGATCGTGCACGTCAATATGAATCAACATCTTTCCGCGGCCTGTTTCGTTTCCTTCGTTTTATTGAAAGAATGCAAGAGCGTGGGGATGACCTCGGGGCAGCAAGGGCGCTGGGAGAACAGGAAGATGTCGTACGCTTAATGACCATTCACAGCAGTAAAGGGCTTGAGTTTCCAGTAGTTTTTACAGCAGGGCTTGCAAGACAATTTAATATGATGGATTTAAATAAAAAATATTTGCTTGATAAAGAGCTCGGTTTTGGTACAAAGCTTATCAATCCTAAGTTAAGAATAAGTTATCCGACTCTTCCATATATCGCTTTTAAGAAGAAAATGCGAATGGAAATGCTTGCGGAAGAAATGCGTGTATTATATGTTGCTCTTACAAGGGCAAAGGAAAAGCTCTATTTAGTCGGAACGCTGAAAAACACAGAAAAAACATTAGCCAGCTGGCAAAGTGTTTTATCACACGATGACTGGCTTTTACATGATTTTGAACGAGCACAAGCAAAAAACTATCTCGACTGGATAGGGCCTGCGCTTATTCGTCACAAAGATTGTGGGCTGTTAAGGGGAGATGAAACAAATAATCGTCTTCCAGAAGAAATTACCGAGCATCCGACAAAATGGTCGATTAAACTTATTCAGGCGTCCGAACTTCATAAAATAGAGGAGCTCGATCAGTCGACGAATGAGCAACTGCTTGAAACAATAAAAAAGGGTGAGCAGGTTCATATTGAAAGTACCTTCAAAGAGGAAGTGAACAGGCAGTTTAATTGGAAATATGCGCATGAACATGCAACAAAAAGCCGGTCTAAGCAGTCTGTCACAGAGATTAAGAGGCAGCGGGAAATTTACGATGATTACAGTGATCAGGGAATAATAAAATCAGTCAATGCACCGTCAAAATTATTTAATCGTCCAAGCTTTATGCAGGAAAAGAAATTGACAGCTGCCGAACGAGGGACAGCAATGCATACAGTTATGCAAAATATAAAACTTGATGGTCATATAACGGAGGAAATTATTGCTCAGACAGTGGAGAATTTAGTTGTAAATGAAACATTAACGAAAGAACAAGCGGCGGCAGTTAATTTTGATAAAATTGTAAATTTCTTTAAAACAGGAATCGGGATACGCCTTCTTCAAGCAGAAAAGGTGCATAGAGAAATTCCATTCAGCTATGCACTCCCAACTGAGGAAATATATGAAGATGTAAAAGAGGAATCTGTTTTAATCCAAGGTGTTATCGACTGTTTATTTGAAGATGGCAAGGGACTTGTTTTAGTTGACTATAAAACAGACGCCATTACAGCGGATATTTCACATGAAAAACTTAAAAAGAGATATGAAGTTCAGCTCGGACTGTATACGAAAGCTGTAGAAAATATTTTGAAACGGCCATTAACGGAGAAATATTTATATTTCTTTGACGGTGATTTATTAATCGGGGTCTGATCTTTAAAACAGATCCCGATATGAAAGGGGGAGCGGGTTGTATGCGTATTTTACATACAGCAGATTGGCATTTAGGCAGGACGCTTGAAGGACGCAGCAGACTGGAGGAGCAGGCACAGTTTATTGATGAACTCGTTGAGATTGTAAATGACGAGAAAGTGGATGCGATTTTAATGGCTGGTGATGCATTTGATACGGTTAATCCGCCAGCCGCAGCGGAGCAGTTATTTTATGAGGGGCTTTCGAGATTATCAGATAAAGGGAAGCGGCCAATTGTGGTTATAGCTGGGAATCATGACAATCCTGACCGTTTATCTGCGGCATCGCCGTTAGCGGGAAATCATAACATTCATTTAATCGGCTATCCAACGAGAGAAACAGTACAGGTAAATATCGATTCAACGAAGGAGAGTATGATTGTTGCGGCACTTGCATATCCTTCTGAGGCAAGGCTTGCACAAGTTTTATCACAATCAGATGATGAAATAGAATTAAGAAATAAATATGATGAGAGAATAAGAAATTTATTTTCACATCTATGTAAACAGTTCCGTCCTGATACTGTAAATATGGCGATGAGCCATATTTATGTAGCAGGAGGAAATACGACAGATTCAGAACGGCCAATTGAAGTTGGAGGGGCATATACCGTTGCGGCAACGAGTCTGCCAGAAGAGGCTCAATATGTTGCACTCGGTCATTTACACCGTCCGCAAAATATTAAAAGGGCAAATACATTAGCAAGATATTCAGGATCCCCGCTTGCATACAGTTTTTCAGAAATAGGCTATGCAAAGTCTGTTACAATTCTTGATGCATTACCGCAAAAAGAAGTGGATCTGAAAGAAATCCCATTATCATGCGGAAAACCGCTCGTAAAATGGAAAGCGACAGAAGGTATTGCACAAGTCCATTCGTGGTTAGATGAAGGAAGGGATGCAAATGCGTGGATTGATCTTGAGATCCATCTAACGACAAATTTATCATTAGAGGAAATTCATAGACTGAGGAAAGAGCATTCGGGCTTTATTCATATCCGTCCAGTTTATCAAACAGATGATACGGAATTACAATTGACAAGAGAGACGAATATTCCAATTGATGAAATGTTTCGTCGTTTTTATGTGAAGCAAACAGGCGGTGCAGAGCCGGAACAGCAATTAGTCCAGCTTTTCTTAGAGCTCATTTCTGATGAGGAAGAAGGTGAAGATCGTTGAAACCGATAGAATTAACTGTTTCAGGGCTTCATAGTTTCAGAGAAAAGCAAGTAATTGATTTTAATGCTTTATGTGACGGAGGTATTTTCGGTATTTTTGGTCCTACTGGGAGCGGGAAATCTTCTATTTTAGATGCAATGACGCTTGCTTTATATGGGAAAGTAGAGAGGGCAGCAAATAATACACATGGAATATTAAATCATGCAGAAGACCAGCTTTCTGTTTCTTTTACATTTGCACTTGAAAATGCTGCGAGTAAAAAGCAGTACAAGGTAGAACGGGTATTTAAACGTGCAGATGAATTACGTGTAAAAACATCTATTTGCAGACTAATGGAATTAGGGGAAGAAACTATTGTTCTTGCTGATAAAGCAGGGGAAGTGAACGAAAAAATATATTCTTTGCTTGGGCTGACAATCGATGATTTTACTCGAGCTGTCGTTCTCCCTCAAGGGAAATTTGCTGAATTTCTATCATTAAAAGGTGCTGATCGCCGTCAAATGCTTCAAAGGCTCTTTCATCTGGAAAAGTACGGTGATGAGCTTATCCGCAAGCTTAAAAAACGTCATATAGATACAAAAACGAAAGTGGAAAAACTCACTGCAGAACAAACAGGGCTCGGTGATGCTTCAGATGAGGCATTAAAAGCTGCTGAGCAGGAGCTGTTTGAGATTGAGACTTTATTAGGAAAGCGGAAAGTAGAGCTTGATGCAGTAGCAAATGAATATGAAATAAAAAAACAAATATGGCAACTGCAGCTGGAACAGAAAGCTCTTCAAATAGAGAAAAAGTCATTAGATGATAAAAAATCTTCTATAAATGAATTAGAGCAGAGATTAGAACGCGCAGAAAAGGCAGAGAATTTAAGACCGTATGCAGAAGCAGTTAATACAGCGGTACATGAGGAAGAAGAGGCAGAAAAGAAGTTTTTAATAGCGAAACAGCAATATTCCGAAGTGAAAGGGAAGTACGAACAAATAAGTAAGCAATATGAAGAAGTACGTGCCGGAAAATCAGCAGAGGAACCAAGGCTCGTTGCATATAGAGAAAAGCTGCTTCATTTACAAGAAGTAGAAGTACAATTAATAAAGGAGAAGCAATTTAAACAACAGCTAGAACAGCAAATAAATGAACTTAGTACAGAAAAAGAGAAAAAGCAGGAAGAGTTATTAAAAGCTAAGGGAATGCTTGAAAAAGCGGTCGCAAAGCAATCGGCATTAAGGGAACAACACAGAATAAATATCATTCCATTTAAAGAGCGGGAACAAGCTCGGGCAGCAGCGGAAGCGAAAACAAAAATCAGTCATAATGAGCAGCAGCTTGTCGAAACAAAAGCAAAAGCAGAACAAAAAGCAGGTGCTGTAACAAACGGCAAGTTAAAATATGAAACTTTGGCAGAAGAGCTTGTGAAGAAAAAAGAATTACTCACAGGTCAATTTTTCCAAATAGAACAGCTTTATTTTATCCTTTGTGAAAGGGAACGTGAGCATGAACAGTTCATTAACAGAATAAAGCAACAGCTTAAAAAATGGGAAGATGAGGAGCAAAAGAGAAAAGAACATTTGCTTGCCAAACAGCTTGTCCATCAATTAAAAGAAGGAAGCGCATGTCCGGTCTGCGGCTCAACAGAGCACCCCAATCCAGCTGCTGCTTGGGAAGATGAGACAGATGGAACTGCCAAGATAGTGAAAATAAAAGAGGTTTTAGAAGAAGCAACTGCTATGAACCAGCAGGCTTATACGGTTAAATTAAATCTCGAGAATCTTACAGCACAAATAGTGAATGAATATGAATTTTTAAAAGATGTTGGCAAAATAAGTGAGATAAATGAAATTGAGCCATTATCTTTATCTGATTTTGAAACAGGATGTAATTTATTATTAACTGAGTATAAAGCTATTTCACAAGATTTTCTCGAGGTTAAAGAGAAAATAGCAGAAATAACAGCGGAAATGAATAATTTTAATCAGCAATTAAATAAATTAACACATGAAATTTCCTCTGCATCTGAAGAGGAGAAAGAGTGGAAAAAATCATTCACTGTATTACAAACGGAACAAGAACATTTGCGGGAAATATATGATGAACAATTTCCGGATATTTTATTTGAAAATGTGGAACAGCTTGGCGAAGAAATAGCAGAAAAAGATAGACTAGCTGAAGATCTTTCTGCTAGAATCGAGAAAAGTGTGACATTTATTGATGAGCATGAAAAGCTTGTTAAAGACCATGAACAAGCTATAATGAAATATAATGAACAACGAATTGAATTGGATTCAGCACTTTCAAATCGTAATATGTCCATTGATGAAAAGAAAGAAAAATTGAAAGAAATTGATCAAAACCAAGGTCCAATTGAAATACAAATTCATAATGTTGAACAAAAGCTGCATGAGATTATAAATAAGGAAAAAGAGATTTATGAAGCATGGCAGCATATTTCTTCTGATCTTCAAAAACAGCAGAGTATTCTTGCTGCAAATGAAAAGACGTTAGAAAATGCAAAATTCAGAGCACTTCAAGCAAGGAACAAATGGGAGGAAATCCGTGTAGATGCTCCTTTTCTTTCTATTGAGGAAACGATTGAGGCGTGTTTAAATGCTGATGTCAGACTGCAAATGAGAAAAGCGATGGAAGAGTTTTCTGACAAGGTGAAGCAGCTTCAGACGGATTTAGCTCGTATTGAAGAAAAGCTTGGTAATCAAAATTTAACAGAGCAGCAATGGTATTCTATTCAAAATATTGTAATTGAAACGAAGAAGCAGTTAGATGAAGCAAGGGAAGCCAGAGGTGCTGCACAAAAAGTGTGTGAAGCTATTAAAGAAAAACATACCAGGTTTATGGAGATTGAAAAACAGAAAACGGATCTCGATGTATCTCTGCAGCATTTAGATAAGCTTCAGGCTGTTTTTAAAGGAAACAGTTTTGTTGAATATATTGCGGAAGAACAGTTAGAGCAGGTTAGTCGCAATGCTTCAGAACGCCTGGGACTTTTAACGAGACAAAGGTATGCGATTGAAGTAGATTCACAAGGCGGCTTTATTATGAGGGATGATGCAAATGGAGGCATTAGAAGACCGGTCACAACATTATCAGGCGGTGAAACATTTTTAACATCGCTCGCTCTTGCACTTTCTCTATCAACGGAGATCCAATTGCGGGGAGAATATCCGTTACAGTTTTTCTTCCTTGATGAAGGATTCGGAACACTTGACTCAGAACTGCTTGATACAGTTGTTACGGCACTTGAAAAACTGCAGTCTCATAATCTATCTGTCGGTGTCATAAGCCATGTCCAGGAATTAAGAGAAAGACTGCCGATTAAGCTGATTGTCCAGCCATCAGAGCCGTCTGGAAAAGGTTCAACAGTTCAATTGGAATTATTGTAATCAATTATAGGAGACAGATTTCAAAAGCGCTTTTTTGAGGTCTGTCTCCGCTTGTTGTAACTAAAGCTTATCTTATTACGTCAATATTAACGGTGATTAAATTGTCCAATAACAAAAATTATTTCGATACAGGATTAGCATTCTTTACATTTTTAATTATGATTTGCAGTGTTGTGACGATTTCAAGCGCGCAAAAATATGCGCAGTATCAGGAAAACTTCGCAATGCAGCAACTTGTCTGGTTTATTTTAGGTTCTATCATTGTAGCGGTAATATGCTTCTTTGACTTTGAGCAAATAAGTAAAATAACACCGTATGTATATGGCTTTGGAATTATATTATTAATTGGTATACTCATAGCGCCGAGCTCGATAGCACCGACGAGAAATGGAGCTAAGTCGTGGTTTGTTATTCCAGGAGTAGGTTCGATCCAGCCTTCAGAATATATGAAAATATTTCTCATTATGATGATTGCTTATGTTGTTCAAAAGCATTATGAAAAGATAACTATAACGAGCTTTCAAAATGATGTATTGCTTATTTTGAAAATCGCTGTTATTTCGATGATACCAATTTTATTAGTTTTACTGCAAAATGATTTCGGTTCATCTCTCGTAATGGTCGTTATTACGATGGGAATGATCTTTTTATCAGGGGTTGATTGGCGGATTATTCTCACCTTTGCGAGTATAACCATTACCGTAATAGCCGGACTGGTTATTACTTTTATCGTCGATTCTGAGTTGCTTTTACATCTGTTTGGACAATACCAGCTTGAGCGGATCTATTCTTGGCTTGATCCTTTTGGTCATGGTAAAGATATTGGTTTTCAGCTTAAGCAGTCTATTCTTGCAATGGGTTCCGGAATGATTGAAGGGAAAGGATTTAACGGCAGTGCCGTTTATATTCCTGAGGCACATTCTGACTTTATATTTTCCATTGTAGGGGAGGAGTATGGATTCCTCGGCGCATGTTTTGTTTTATCTTTATATTTCCTAATGATTTACCGTTTCGTGGGAATAGCAATGTTTTCAAAAAATGATATGTATGAATTTTATATTTGTATCGGAATGGCTTCTTTATTCACATTCCATGTGTTTCAAAATGCCGGAATGGTATCTGGACTGCTTCCGATTACAGGTATTCCGCTCCTTCTAATGAGTTATGGAGGAAGCTCCGTTCTGGCCAGTATGATCGGAATCGGCTTAGTACTGAATATTTCATTGAAAAAGAAAAGCTCCATGTTTTCACAAGAATAGCATTATGATAAAAAGGGTTACCAATTAGGTACCCTTTTATTTTTTTATAAATAGTTGGTTTTGGCTCAAGCTTACATAGCTGTTTGACAACAATAAAGTTGTTTGAAAAATAATAATTATGAGTTACACAATTTTTGATTTCAGAGTCGATATCTATTTTGAATTTTTTCGAAATAGATATCGACTTTTTCTATAAAATGGTTTATAGTTCTATTTAGAAATATTTCTAAATAGAACTATAAAGAGGTGTTATGGTGGGATTTCCGGAAACATTTAAAGCACTCTCCGATCCTGTGCGACGAGAAATTTTAGTAATGCTGAAAGATGGAGAAATGTCAGCAGGGGAAATCGGAAAACGATTTGATATGACAGGTGCTACAATTTCTTACCATTTGTCACAATTAAAAAAAGCAGGATTAATTACTGAGAACAAGTATAAGAACTTTATATATTACGAAATTAACATTTCAGTATTTGAAGAAGTAATGCTCTGGTTCTCTCAGTTTGGAGGAAAAGAAAAATGAAAAGAAAAGTGGATATGACGCTGGTTACTACAACTTTGATTTGTCTGCTACCTATTGTACTTGCGTTAGTGCTATATAATAAGCTACCAAATCAAATAGCTATTCATTGGGATTCTGCTGGAAATCCTGATAACTTCGCTCCAAAAGTAACTGCGATTTGGGGATTACCTGTATTAATGGCTGGAATTCATATATTTACATATTTTATGATACAAAATGATCCTAAAAAAGCTAACGTTTCTTCTGTATTAAAGCAGTTAGGAAAATGGATCATACCTATAATGTCAGTGATTTTAGTTCCAGTAACATTGGTCAAAGCTATTGGATATAACATTCCAATTCAAATTTTAGCCCCTGTAATGGTAGGTGTTATTCTCATTGTATGTGGAAATTATTTACCTAAATGCAAACAAAATTATACGGTCGGTATTAAATTATCTTGGACACTTAATAGTAAGGAAAATTGGAACAAGACGCATCATATGGCAGGTTATTTGTGGGTAGTTGGCGGAATATGTATTATTATTGGAAGTTTTTTGAATATGAGTTGGATACCTATACTTCTTATAGTGATAGCAGTTATTGCTGGAGTACCGCTTATGTATTCCTATTCACTTTACAAAAAAGGTATGTAAGTAAAAACAGACTTGTAAACGATTGGTATGAAAAATACGGATGCATCTAAAATGGATGAATAAAGAATTAAGAAGAAAAATCATTTATGATTATTTTGTTACTTGTTAATTAATTTTCTAAATTAAGAAGGTCCCAATTTGTGAATAAATACACTTTAATTAGAAAGGCTTATTCTATCGCTGGTTCATTGGTGAGGGAGATTTAAATAATAGATTCAGGGGGGATTATTAACATGGGTAAACCTGTAAGAAAAAAACTTGTTCCTATTGTTTTGAGTATGATCGTATTGGTTTCTACTTTTTTTTCCTGGCCCGTAACTTCATTAGCTGTGGAGGAAACGTCATCTAAGGCGATACTAGCCTCTGAATTGGGAAAAACAACCCCTTCAGGTATTCCGATCTCGGAACTGGAAGGTTTTGTTGATAATTATGTGAAAGACTATATTGGAAAAACAACGTCAGGTGCCGCAATTGTTGTTTTAAAAGATAATCAAATCGTTTTATCTAAAGGTTACGGAGATACCAATATTGAAAAAGATATACCTGTTGATCCTAGGAAAACCGTGTTTGAATGGGGATCAATTACTAAACTGTTTGTCTGGACATCTGTTATGCAGCTGGTGGAACAGGGGAAAATCGACTTAAATGAAGATATTCGTACATATTTACCAGAGGGATTTTTGACAAAGTTAAAATATGATTCACCTATTACAATGTTAGACTTGATGCATCATACTGCTGGATTTGAAGATTATATCTTTGATTTAGGCTATTCATCACCGGATAAGGTCAAGTCCTTGGAGGAAGGATTAAAATTAGCCGAGCCGGTACAAGTGTATAAACCTGGTGAAGTTGTAGCGTATTCTAACTTCAGTACCTCTCTTGCTGCATATATAGTTGAGCTTCTCACTGGACAGGAGTTTTATCAATATACTTCGGAACATATTTTTTCGAAAATAGACAGCAAAAATGCCTCAATACATCCAAAACTTAGTGACAACAAAAAACTCCTGGAGAACAAGGCTACAGGGTATAAACTGAATGGGCCATCACAATTTATTGAATCCAATGATTTCTATGTATCAATGTACCCGAGTGGTGCAATAAATGGAACTGCGGAAGATTTAGCTAAATTTGCATCAGCGTTAATGCTGAAGGAAGAGGATTCCTCACCGCTTTTTCAAAAAAAGGAGACCCTGGATGAATTTTTAACACAAAGCTACAGTGCTAATGAAAACATTCTCGGCAATGCCCACGGATTTTGGGAATATGATGGTCGAAAGAGGGGGCTTACACACGGGGGGAATACAGAAGCTTTCTCCAGCAACCTTCATATTGTTCCAGAAGAAAACTTTGCTGTGATTATACTGACAAATCAATCAGGAGAAATGGATATTTGCTACGGCTTAACAAAGGAATTGGTCGGGGAAGAGCCTGTCTCTGTTGCAGCTTCAAATGAAAACATGCCAGATGCCTCAGAACTTGAGGGAACCTATACATCTGCCCGCAGAGCGTATCATGGTTTTTTAAACATCTATTATGAATTGATTCCGTTGAAAATTACGGCTGTTAATGATCGTGAAATCCAACTGGGCATGTCAGGGTTAAGTGCTAATTATATTCAAACAAGTCCTTATGTGTATAAAAAAATAAAAGGTCATACGCTATTTGATGCTATGGAGGCCATATACTTTCATGTGGAAAATGGGAAAGTAACACAAATTTCCGCCCCCATTTCAGATTATTTGCCGGTATCTACAGGGAAATCACTACCGTTTCTGATTATGTATTTAATTTTGGCTGTTCTTTCTGTTAGTTATTTAATCGTTTCGCCTTTGATTTTGCTTTTCCACGGAATTCGCCAGAGAAGAAAGAAACATCCTGCATCACTGCTGCAAAGGTGGAATAGTATCTTAATTTTAACTGGGACGGCAATCGTTATAAATAATTTCATATTAATAGCTAGAATGCTTATTGATAATTTAAGGGCTTATTCGGAAATCGCAGCACATATTATAATAAATTATGGATTAACTGCTTCAGGTGTCATATCCATTGTCTTTATGCTAGTAAAAGGCCGAAAAACAGAGTTAACTAAATTACAAAAATTCTATTATGGATTGTCAATAATCATGTTCTTCATTCTCGTCTTCCTGTTGATTGTTTGGCAGTTTTATAGATAGACTGATTTAATTGCTGAAGGACCTT
Organism: Metabacillus fastidiosus NBRC 101226; assembly: GCF_001591625.1. Lineage (GTDB taxonomy): Bacteria > Bacillota > Bacilli > Bacillales > Bacillaceae > Metabacillus > Metabacillus fastidiosus. The sequence goes on along the minus strand of NZ_BCVG01000002.1, from coordinate 56,158 downwards.
TACTTTAGTGGAACAAGAATTAAACAATTGTATTATTTGTTTTAATTTTAGAAGTAAAACTTAACTGAATATTTACACGAACTTTAAAAGGAGGTACTGCAATTTAAGTAGTACCTCCTTTTTATTTTTAATAATAAATTCAGTTTAAGATCATGTGAAATCAGACTAAGATCACATAGATTCATCCTAAATATTGCTAAAATAAAGGGAAAATGTTGTAAAAATATTTATAAAATGTTAATATTATATTAATCAGTACCTTATTTTACACAGTACTAAACAAACTGGTGGTGTACTTACATGAATATTCAATTTAAAAAAGGTGTGTTAGAACTATGTGTACTCGCATTAACGGTAAAAAAAGACCGCTACGGCTATGAACTGGTGGAGGAAATTTCAAAAAGATTCGAAATTTCAGAAGGAACCATTTATCCATTGTTAAGAAGGCTTACGAAGGAAGGATTGTTTTCAACATATTTGATGGAGTCAACTGAAGGACCTCCGCGAAAATATTATAAATTAACAGATAAGGGAGAAGAGCTAAAGAACAGCTTAGTTTCCGAATGGAAACAGTTCACAAAGGGTGTTAATGAGATGATCAAGGAGGGTGAGATCGGTGGATAAACAACAGTATTTGTTAGAGTTAGAGAAAGAGCTGCGTTCTCTTTCAAAAGGAGAACAGCAGGAAATTCTAGCTGATTACGAAGAACATTTTGAATCAGCAAGGGCAAAAGGGAGATCGGATGCCGATATTATCGAAGGACTCGGTCAGCCTGAGAAAGTGGCAAAAGAAATAATTACTCAAGCTAAAATGGTAAAAACATTAGAAGCATCTTCTGGAAATAGTATGCCAAGAGCTGTATTTTCTACGGTAGTATTAAGTTTATTTAATTTAACATTTATTTTAGGTCCGGCTATCGTATGTTTTGTTATTCCGATTGTGTTGTATGTGTGTGCAGTTGTTTTGTTTATTTATCCATTATTACTATTATTCCAAGACGGATTTACACTCATATATGCAAATAAAATCTTTTTGATGCTTGGTTCTATCGGGTTTGGTCTCCTAAGCTTTGTAGGGGGTTCATCATTAATGAAATTAGTGTATCGATTATTCGTTAATTATGTGAAATTCAATGTAAGGATCGTAAGGGGGAGATCAGCATGAGTACGAAGAAAATATTGAATGTTGCATTCATTCTTATTCTCGTTTCTATTATTGGAAATATCGTTTTATTTTTCTTCGGCAATTCTCCTTTCAATTTAGTAGATTTAAATGAGAAGCGAGTCATCTCCGCAGAAAATATAGAGAATCTTGCTGTTTCATCAAGTGTAAGTAATATTGAAATAGTGCCTCATGATAGTGATGAAATTGAGATTTATATGAAGGTGAAAGTAACAAAAACGGAAAGAGATGATTATAAATTATTTGTAGAAGAAGGAAAGAATGAATTAAAAGTACAAACACATAAAAGAAGAGAAATTCGATTTTTCAATTTCTCAGGACCTTCCAAACTCTATGTGAAATTACCAAAAAAGCAATATGAAACACTTACCGTCAGTGCGGAAGTTGCTAATATTAAACTTGAACATATACAAGCAAAACAGTTCAGTTTGACAACAGATGTTGGGAATATTAACGGAAAAGAATTAGAAGGTAAAATAGATGGCCAAGTAGATGTCGGAAATATTAAATTAAATATGAAAAAACTTGAACATGATATTAATTTAAGAGTTGACGTTGGAAATATTGCAGTGAAGACGAAAGAAGCACCTAAGGCTCTGCAAACAGATTTAAGAAATGAAGTAGGCAAGGAAACAATAAAACTGCCTAATGAACGAAATGGTTTAATAGGTAATGGAGGTCCGCTTGTAAAGTTAACGGCAGATGTCGGAGATGTAGCGATATTGATGGACGAGGAATAATTCATAAAAAACGAGGATTTCTGGAAGGGTCCGCCTTTCAGAAATCCTCATTTTCACATTACATTATAACATCTTTTTAATATCTTTTATAAGTTCTTCCTCTTGTTTTTCACCTTGAATAAGATTATATTCCTTTTTGATTTTGCCATTCTCATCAATTAAATAAGTTTTAGACACATGGATTACCTGATCTGAGCTTTTTGGTTTTTGAACGATTGCCTGAAATTGTTCTCTTGCGAACTTTTCAATAAATTCCTGTGAAAAACCGGTAAGCATATTCCAGTTTGAATCATCATCAGTAAACTGTCCCATGTACTCTTTTAATTTTTCCGGTGTATCAACAGTCGGATCGACACTGAAAGAAACGATCTGTACATCAAGCTCCTCTGCTTTAAATTCTTTCTGCAATGCCGCCATATTCACACTCATTGGAGGGCAGACAGTAGTACAATTTGTAAAAATAAAGTCTGCAATCCATACTTTTCCTTTTAAATTTTCTGTTCCAAATTCTTGTCCGTTCTGATTTTTAAATGTGAACTCTTCCATTGCATACGATTGATTACAGCCAGCTAAGATCAGAAAAACGGCAGCTGTTAATAATAATAATCTTTTCAAAGTTTAATACCTCATTTCATCTTTTATATAATTATAAGTACAAAAGTATTTAAAATAAGGATAACATGGAATTGTGAAGAAAATATGTGCAAACCTTTACAAAAGTGGTAACTCAATTACAATGGTTGTCGTTCCCTTATGAGAGTTACTCGAAATAGAGAATTGTCCACCATGAAGCCTAATTATTTCTTTTACAATGGATAAACCTAAACCAGTTCCCCCAGTAATTCTTGAACGTGCCTTATCCGTTCTAAAAAAACGTTCTCCAATCTGTCCTATATCTTCTTTTGCAATGCTGACTCCTTTATTTGTCACTTTCACAACTGTACTTGTTTTTTCTTCTGTTAAATGAATATGAATGGTTGAGTATTCTAATGAGTATTTAATTGCATTATCGATAATATTGTACAATACTTGCTGTATTCTTTGAGCATCACCATTAATGATAAGATCTTCCTGAATTATTAGATCTGTTGTTAAGTTTTTCTCAGTAAGATGGATTTTAAAAAGATCGAGTGTATCGAAAAGCAATTGTGCAATAGCAATTGGTTCTGTTTGTAAACTATACATGTTTTCTTCAAGATGATTTAATTCAATTAAATCATGAATCAGTTTTTTTAATCGCTCTGTCTCTTTTTCAATCGTCATTAAATAGTTTTTTGCTTCCTCAGGTGAGGTATAGAGTTCTTGCTGTAATGCAGCAGTATAGCCGCTAATATAAGTAAGCGGTGTTCTAAGTTCATGAACGACATTCGATAAAAACTCACTTTTACGGATTTCCTGTTTTTGAAGAGATTCACTCATTGAATTGAAGGCTTGTGCCAGCTCTCCGACTTCATCTTTATTTTGGATATCCAGTCTGTTTGAATAATTACCTTGTGAAACATCCTTTGAAAATTGCTGAATGTCTTTAAGAGGCTTAAACATAGAGTGGCGAATCCGATTGACGAAGAGAAAAAGAATAATAAAATAAATGGTCCCAACTAAAATTAAAATGGGCAGACTGCCTTGAAAAACTTCTTGAATCGCGGCGAGAGGGACAAAAATATAAATAAATCCGATCAGTCCTGTCTCACTTTTAATTGGGAAAATAGCTCCGATAATTTTGCGTTTAAATTCTTTTACATAGCCGTCTTTCATTACATAATAGCCGTCTTCTAACTGCTTGCGGTCATGGTCATTCACCAGTGCCTCATAATCAATTTTATAAGGAAAATAAGTAGAGAGTTCATCTAATTTATCGACAACGATAATTTCATATTCTGAGACGACATTATACCAATGTATCTTTTTTATAATTTCTTCACTTAAGGAACCGTAATGATAGTGGGATGCCGTCTGTTCCCCTTGATAAATAATCGATTCTTTAATACTGTTAAAATATAATTCTTTATATAGAAAATGAAGAAAGAAAAAAGAAAAAATGATAGTGAAAACAATACTTATTACAATAAGAAGCAATACTTTTTGGCTTAATGTTATATCTTTTTTCTTAATCATTATTACACCTCAAGCTTATAGCCAATTCCCCAAACGGTTTTGATAAGAACTGCATTTTCCTTCAATTTTAATCTTAATGTTTTAATATGTGTATCAACGGTTCTTTCACTTCCACTGTAGTCTGCTCCCCAAACGGAAAGCAGAAGCTGTTCTCTTGAAAAAACCTTTCCTTTATTTTTTGCCAGTAGTGAGAGCAGTTCAAATTCTTTCAATGTCAGGGACAGCTCATTATTATTCATTTTTACTTTATAAGATTGGAGATCAAGAGAAAGTTCACCAGCTATTAATTGAGCGGCAGGCTGGAAAGATTTATTCGTTCTCCGCAGAACAGATTCCATTCTTGCAAGTAGTTCGCCAGGATGAAACGGTTTAATGATGTAATCATCACCCCCAAGCTTGAGTCCGTGAATTTTATCCCATTCTTCTCCTTTTGCTGATAGAAAAATAAGGGGAATCGAATATTTCTTCCTTAATTCCTCTGTAAATGTAAAACCGTCCATAAAGGGCATCATGACATCAACGATTAGAAGATCTGGAGCAGTCTTATTTATGATCATAAGCGCATCTATTCCATTTGCTGCTTCCAGCACTTTATAGCCGGCTTTTACTAAAAAAGTTTTTAATAAGGACCGCATCGTATCTTCATCATCAATAATCATCACTGTTAAATCATTCATATAAACACCACCTATATTACTCTTATTTTACATGAAAATTGTGAAATATTTATGAGATTTGGCATGGTAAAAAGAAAAGCCCTCCATGAAAGAAGGGCTTGTACTAACTTATTTTACTGCTTTTAACTAATTTATTATCGTCCGCGGTTTCATTTTTGATAAAAAATGAAGTAAGTAAGGCGAAGATACTGCCGATAAATCCGAATAGGAACACATAGTGAATACCGTGCATGAAATCGGTACTGCTTGTAAGCAATGCACCCATTATCGTTACACCGATTGCCGTTCCGATGTTTCTGCAAAACATAAAAAATGATGTTGAAATTCCTTTTTCATGTGCTCCGACCAGTTGCTGTGAGCCGATTAGACCGACAGTTGAGATAAGACCGTAAGCTAAACCTTGGATAATTAAGGAGAAAAAGACATAGAAAAAGCCGTGATTTTCATTTAAAAAGAATAGTGAAATACCAGAACATAAAAGCAATGTATTCCCGATAATTAGAAGATTGCGATAACCATATTTAATAATCCATTTACCAGCAGGTACAGAGACGACCATCCAGCCGATTGCAACACCGAGAAGGGCAACACCGCTCATGAAAAGCGAAAGTTCAGCAACATTTTGTAAGAATAATGGGATATAACTTGATGTTCCGAATAAAGCTACCGTTCCGATGAATGTGTTTATATTAATCCATGATATCGTTTTATTTTTAAAAATAGAGAGCGGGACAATTGGTGAAATCTGTTTCTTCTCATAGAAATAAAAAGCGATGATAAAAGCTATACCGATAGTTCCATATAGTATTTGATTTTTCTCCACAACTGTAGTTAAAAGAAGAGAGGTAACACCAAGAGCAAACAGAATTGCTCCAACATAATCAACAGCTGCTTTTTTCGGCTCATATTTTTCTTTATAAGGAAGAAGTGCTAAAAATGCAATGAAGCAGACGGGCAGATTAACATAGAAAATCCATCTCCATGTCATATATTCAACGAAAAATGCACCAAGAAGTGGGGCGAGTATAGCAGAAAGTCCCCACATGCTTGTAAATAAAGCTTGAATTTTCCCGCGTTTTTCAATTGGAAATAAGTCCCCGGCAATAATAGCGGGAAATGGGATCATAAACCCTGCTCCAATTCCTTGGATAGCACGGAAAATAATAAGCTGAACCATACTTCCGGATATCCCGCATAGAAGAGACCCAATTAAAAATAAAATAATACCGCAGCCGAATACTTTTTTTCTACCGAATAAGTCTGATAATCTCCCGGCTACAGGAGAAAGAATCGTACTTGTAATCATATACGAGGCGAAAGACCAAGCGTATAGATCGAAGCTCCCAAGTTCACGAGTAATAATTGGCATCGTTGTGTTCATAATCGTCGTATCGATTGATGCAACTAACATTGCAAGAACGATACTTGTCATAACTAATGCTCTACTTTTCATAACTAACCACCTTCTCACAATTCACAAAGATACATCATTATAACCTATTAAATATGGGATAATAAAGCGAGAAGGTCATAAAGTCTGGGAGAAATGAAATGGAAACATTATATAAAATGTATGAACATCTAAATTGGGCTAATTCACGTATTTTACAAAGAATTCAAATAGGTAAAGATGCCGCAAGGGAAGCGAGAAGATTATTTTCCCATCTCCTTTTTGCTGAGAGAGTATGGTTTATGAGATTAAAAGGAGAGGACTGCTCGTCTCTTAATATTTGGTGTGAGCTTGATATAGAAGGGTGTGAAATATTAGTAAAAGAAAATGAAGAAATGATAAGAGCCTATTTTACATATTTAGAGGATGGGATACTTGATAAAGAAATAGTCTATAAAAATAGTAAAGGGATCGAGTACATATCTTCGATTAGGGAAATACTGACCCATGTTGCACTGCATGGGCATTATCACCGAGGACAAATTAATTTCCTGCTCCGTACAAATGATCTTGAGCCGGTAGAGATTGATTTTATTACTTGGACGAGATAAAAAATAAAGGGAATATCTCAAGTACTGACAGCTTTACGTTGAGATATTCCTCTTCTTCTCATTAAGAGGAAGAAGCTGACGGATATGTTTTGTTCTTGTCTCACATACAACATCATTTGTGGAACCGATGTGAAAAGCAGAGGAGGTGGAAACACCATGGATTTTTACTGCATTGACCTGGATTTTACCTCTTTTGTTAAAAAAGACAGCTGAAATTTGTTCATCTAAAACCGGCTGTGGAAGAGCTTTATTAAAGATTGAATATTTAGAAAAATTCCCTTCTTTCGTATAGAAGGTTTCTACTTGTCTTTGGACCGCGAACACTTTTGACCGAAGAAGTATATTTTTGGAATCACCAATTTGAAAAATAGAGCTGATCCCGACTGCGTTGACGTATGCATAATTCACATATGAGAGCCGTCTATTCAGCATTTGTATTCTCTGCTTCAAGAGGCTGGAATGGACCGATAATTAAAGACTCCGGGGGCGTATCAAATGCCGAAGAAAGGGAGATCGTATTGGCATCACCGATAAGAAAAAGGGAAGAGCTCGCAACCCCGACTATTTGGATTGCTCCGACTTGAAGATTTTTATTCGTAACTGTGAAATTCATTTTATTCATTCCCTTTCATGTTCGTTGGTAAATGATTTAGAAAGTGGGTAATCGAGTTTTCTACATCTTTTTTTACATTTGTAACGATTGCTTTTTTATGATCATCAAGTGAATCATTCTCTGTTAGATGAATTCCATTTACATAATAATGAATACGGCTGTCAATTTGTTTGCGAATATCTTCAATAATATGGCGTCGGTGCGGCTCATCTAAACGGTAATTAAACTTCTCTTCAATATTTCCTATTAAACTCAAACACTCTCCATTTAGGAATTGATGAAGTTCTTCGCTTACTTGTGCCCCGAGTTGTTCTCTCAGTTCTTTTTGCATACCATGTATATTTACTCCATTTTGTGCTACGTCAAAGTTTTCAACTTGATTTGGATCAGTAGGATTTAAGCCGATATTTAATGTACCTTCAAGTCTTTCGATTTTAAGTTGATCAAATTTATATTCAATTTTCTCAATTTTTGTTGCTGAATTATCTTTTAATTTTCTCATTTCAGACTGTAATAGCTGAATTGTTTTTTCCAGCTCTGTAATTTTGTTATTTTGCGCTTGGATTTGTTGGAAATAATTATTGTACTGATACATTTTATCCCACCTTTTGCATTTCACTGCTTACTTGTTACGATACATTATGCAAATAGGGGAAAATAGGTGTTAGCCTATTAAGAGGACCTAGCGGAGCCTGGAGATTGAAGCGGCACAACAGGACTAAAAGTATCATCAGTTTGTGCTTCCGGTGCTGGTCCTGTAAATCCTCCTGTATTATAGTTATTGGAAAGCGCCTTTATAAGGCCCGAACTACCGATCTGAAATACCGAAGAATTAGCTACAGAGTTGACTTTTAAGTAGTTGATTGAAATGGATTGATTAATGTAAAAGTTCAAGGTGAATTCCTCCCTACATATTTCCAACTACAGGCTGATCGACTATATCCTGATCATACATATTTGTGACACTGTTTTGATTATAAATATTCAGTCCATCACCAGTACTAAATGATCCGGCGCCTGCAAAAGTTTTAACCTCGCTATAAGGGGAGATCGTAATAACGTCTCCGATATGAACGATGCTGCTTGTTCCGACACTATTTACTTTAAAAACACCTACTATCGCTGGCATAAACAACATCCTTTTTCATTAGTCTATGTTTTAATGTAGTTTATGAAAAAAATAGGTAAATGTGTAATATAAAAAATCGCCAAGCAAATGCCGGCGATGATTTATTATGCATTAATAATTTCATACGTCTCTGGAACTTCAATATTTCCAATGACTGATTGCGTCATAGAACAGTTTTTTCTTGATAAAGCCATTGCCTTTTCAACTTTTTTTATTTAAATCTTTACCTGTAATGCGAAAGTGTATATTAATTTTCTCGAAGCGCCCCGCCTCTTCCATATTACGTTCATCTTTAGCACTAATATGTAAATCTTTTATATCGATCTGTATGCAGATCCGTAAAATATACCGCTTCTTTCATCGTAAATTCCACTTTATAAAATCTCCTTTCTTCTGTAAAAAATATAAGCTTTCTCTGCTCTCAGCATCTTGATTAGGATTTAATCCTATCCTGTTAAGAGGAGAGCTGCTTTTTCATGCTTAGTTATGAGTGAAACATGAGAATATGTATTATGAAGAAAAATAAGGACTGTCTTCAAGAAGGGGACCGCTCCTATAAATTTTATTACTATATAGCAGGCTATGTATAATTTCTGTGCTATATCAAAATTATAGGAGAGATATCTTCTCTTTGAGACAGTCTCGATCAGTTTAGTTTTTTTATTTAACAGATTATCTTTTATAAGCAGTTTATTTAACGTCTGTTGTCAGCATTAAATTGTTTTTTTTTCTTTAGTTGTTTTATGGTTGGTTAGCTTAAGTTGTTGAAGTATAAGAGTATCAAGTTCTTGACTGCATTGAATTGTTTCCGCAGCATTTAATCCGAATCTTTTGGCTGTACTAATTAAATGTTTACGCTTTAATTCAATCTCTGTTAACAAAATCATCGTTTTCTCCATCTTTCATCCAATAATTAAAATGTCATAGAGGTTGGTATTTTTATTTTTAATAAGGCTATTATACTACTTTTTTTGACAAAAAATACATTAATTAATAGAAATATTAAATTTTTGGTGAATAATTTATAGTCATAAAGGAATATTTCTCCTCTTTTTTATAAACAAGAAGACCTTCTTATCTGTTGCATATGATAAGAATTTAAAGGAGTTTGTATAGAGAACGGCGAATAATGGCATATGAATAGAAGAGATATAAATAAAGCATTTATTTTTGAAAAAATAAAAGGTGGTTAAGATGAAATTTATTAGCGGACAAATTTATGAACATACTTTTATTGGTCTTATTCAAGGTGACAAAGTACTGGATATTCACAAGGCAGAGAGTATTTTATTCGAGCTTGCAACACTTCCGCCTACATTATTGGAATGTATTGAAATTGGTGAAAGATTTGTTACACATGTCATGCAATTAGTCGAATGGTCGAAAAAAGCAGAAGATACAGAATCTTATTTGTATCCGCTAGAAAATGTTAAGATTTTAGCGCCTATTACAAAGCTAAAGAAAAATATTTTCTGTGTTGCAAAAAATTATTATGATCATGCAGAAGAAATGGGTGACAAGGAAAATATTGATGAACATATTATGCTTTTTTCTAAGGCTCCCACAACAGTAATTGGTCCTGAGGAAGAAATCGATCCACATCTTCATTTAACGAATGAGCTGGATTATGAAGGTGAGTTAGCGATTGTAATCGGCAAAAAGGGAAAGCAAATAGAGAAAGAAGATGCGATGGACTATGTGTTTGGCTATACGATTATAAATGATATAACAGCGAGGGATCTTCAATCCCGCCATAAACAATTCTTCCTTGGAAAAAGTTTGGATACATCTTGTCCGATGGGACCTTACATCGTACATAAATCAGCGATTAATGATCCTAAAAATCTAATGATTAAAACATCAGTTAATAATGAAGTAAGACAGGATGGAAATACGAAAGAAATGATCTTTCCGATCGAGTATATTATTTCCATCATTTCTCAAGGAACGACGCTGGAAGCGGGAGATATTATTGCGACTGGCACTCCGGCTGGTGTAGGAAAAGGATTTCATCCGCCGAAGTATTTACAGCCAGGGGATGTAATTGAAATTGAAATAGAGGAAATTGGAGTTTTGAGAAATAAGGTGAAAAAATAAAGAAAGCGCCTGAGGTGCTTTCTTTATTCAATTATTTTTTTCACTTTTTCAATTGCCCAATCCAGCTCGTCTTTTTTAATAATAAGCGGTGGGGCAAAACGAATAACATTATCATGTGTTTCTTTACAAAGCAATCCTTCTTCTTTTAATTTTTCACAATAAGGCCGGGCAGATTCATATAATTCCAGTCCGATAAATAGTCCTTTTCCACGTACTTCTTTAATAAGTGCACTCTTTAATTGTTTTAGATTATCCATCATGTAGTCACCTAGCTGTCTGGAACGTTCTGCAAGCTTTTCTTCTATAATAACGTCTAAAGAAGCAATAGAAACAGCACATGCGAGAGGATTGCCGCCAAATGTTGAACCATGGGAGCCTGGATTGAACACACCAAGTATGTCCTTATTAGCAGCAACACAGGAAATTGGGAATACTCCGCCACCGAGCGCTTTTCCTAAAATATACATATCAGGTTCAATGTCTTCCCAATCACAAGCGAACATTTTCCCGGCACGGCCGAGTCCTGCTTGGATTTCATCGGCTACGAATAAGATATTATTTGTTTTACATAAATGATACGCAGCAGATAAGTAGCCATCCTCTGGAATAATAATGCCAGCTTCCCCTTGAATTGGTTCGATAATAAAAGCAGCTGTGTTTTCTGTAATAGCGTTTTCTAATGCGTGAAGATCACCAAATGGAATTATTTTAATACCAGGAAGAAGAGGGCCAAATCCTTTTTTATAGTCATCAACGGAGGACATAGAGACAGCCGTCATTGTTCGTCCATGGAAATTGTTTTCACAGACGATTATTTCCGCTTTATCCTTTTTAATATTCTTTATTTCATATGCCCAGCGGCGAACGGCTTTAACAGCAGTTTCCACAGCCTCTGCTCCAGTATTCATTGGAAGAACCATATTTTTATTTGTGAGCTTTGCTACCTTTTCATACCAGAGACCGAGCTGATCATTGTGGAAAGCTCTTGAAGTTAATGTAATTTTACCTGCTTGTTCTTTTAAGGCAGCAATAATTTTTGGATGGCAATGTCCTTGATTAACGGCGGAATAAGCACTTAGCATATCTAAGTATCTTTTGCCGTCAGCATCTTCCATCCAAACACCGGATGCTTTGGAAATAACGACTGGAAGCGGGTAATAATTATTTGCACCAAATTTTTCAGTTTGCTTTATAATTTGTACTGATTTGGACATATTTCTCCCCTCCATATGAAAATGCTTGTTTATCAGCTATATAGTACATACTACTCTCCGCTTGGGGATATAATGATCGAACATATTATTTTATTTATAATGAAAATTCATGATAACATATTAATTGAATTGAATTTAATTGAATAAAAATAAGGAGGAATTAAAAATGGTACATATGCATATTACGGCATGGGTCGTTGGATTAATTTTATTTTTCATTGCTAGCTCAATGTACAAGTCTGAAAAAATGAAGCCGGCTACTATTGTACATATGATTTTAAGACTGTTTTATTTAATCATTATTGCATCTGGAATTCTTGTCTTAAACGAATTAGGTTTCAATTTATCAAATCTCAATGGAGAATATATTGGGAAACTAATCCTTGGACTCGTTACAGTCGCTATGATGGAAATGGTTTTAGTAAAGATGAAAAAAGAAAAGCCAGCAAAGGTATTTTGGATTATTTTCATTATTGCTCTTGTGTTAACAATTCTGCTTGGTATCCGTCTCCCTGGAGGTATTTTCCATATGTAGGGTGGAAGCGCCTGATCTGCTTAAAAGCTAGATCAGGCATTTTTTTAATATTTACCAGTGATTAATATTCGTTTTCCGAGACTTGTTGTTATTTCCAGTCTATCCTGGGGATGAACGCCTCGCTCGAAGTGGTGCTGTAATGCACAAATCTCTTCTTCATTATCAAAATGAAAAAAGGAAACACCTTTCTTTTGAACGCTGTTAGTCAAAAATATTAACTGATTATACGAATATACACAGTCAAAAGGGGAAAATGACAAGAGATTTAATTGCTTTATTAATTTAATGAACGTTTTCTCATCCAATTCTTTTAACATTTCTTCTAAAGCAACTGGAAGCCTTCTACGCATTCGAATAAGATCCCCGACATTTATTTGTAATAGCCCCTTTTTTGTTTCGAGCTGTCCGAAATTGAAACAACATCCTTTAAGCCAGCTTTGATTTTTGAAAATTTCCAGTTGTTCGCCTTTTAAATTGTCTAAATAATGGAGCTCATCATTTATATTATCGTAAAAAACGAGTTGTCCGCCATCGTTTTCAACACTGCCGGTAATATAAGAGCGTTCCTGTTTAATTAAATAATCAATTCGCTGTTTTTGCTGCATTTATTTCTACCTCCATTAAAAGAAAATTGACTAGTTATCCTATTTAAAAAGCTGTTACTGTTCTTTTTTTCCAAAAAAGAGGAAATTTATTCAGAGAAAGGAGGACAGTCCCCTGAAAACTATTATGGGGAACTGTCCTTTATTTATTAATAAGCAAAAATTTAAATTCGTAAGGCTTTAATGAAATAGATAAGTTTTCTGCATGTGCAGCGAATTCTTTTTCATTACAAATATCACGGATCATCAGGTCTTTTAGATTTAGTTCCGGTATTGCTATGTTAAGAGAGTTATTGGAATTATTCATTATTACAATTAATATTTCCTTTTCATTTTCTTTCTTGTATATAATATGATTTGTTTCCTTATCTGCTGACAAAAAAGAAAATATACCGTTGTTTGCAAAAATAGGATATGTCTTTCGTAATGAAATAAGTTTCTTCACATGGTTAAGCATATTTATATCTTGATGCTGTCTATCCCAAATCATACATTTTCTGCAGTCAGGATCATCTCCACCAGCCATGCCTATTTCATCTCCATAATAAATGCAAGGTGTCCCAATAAAGCTCAGCTGAAAGGCAGTTAACAGTTTCACTTTTTCTCTATTATCTTTTGCAGTTGTTAATATTCTCGCTGTATCATGGCTTCCGAGTAAATTAAATGCGACTTCATTTACATTTCGTGGATACATATGGCATACATGTGAAATAGCGTTACAAAACTGTTCTGCATTTATTTCATCTTTTGCAAAAAAGTTTAAAGCTGCATTTGTAAAAGGATAGTTCATAACAGCATCGAATTGATCACCTGAAAGCCAAGGGATAGCGTCATGCCAAATTTCTCCGAGTATATAAACATCACGCTTTATTTTTTTCATTTCTGTTCGGAATTCCCGCCAGAACTGATGATCTATTTCATTTGCCACATCGAGACGCCAGCCGTCAATATTAAATTCTCTTAGCCAATATGCACCGACTTTTAATAAATAATCTTTCACTTCAGGATTTTGTGTATTTAATTTAGGCATTGTTTTTACAAATCCAAAAGCGTCATAATTTGGCCTCGGTTTCGTTTTAATCGGAAATTCATGAAGGTGAAACCAATTTTTATAACGAGAATTTTCCCCGTGTTTAAGTACATTCTGGAACGGTTCGAAAAAATAACCGCTATGATTAAAAACAGCATCAAGCATCACTTTTATCCCATGTTTATGGCAAGTATCGATAAGCCTTTTAAATGTTTCTGTATCCCCAAATTGAGGATCAATTTCCATGTAGTCAATCGTATCGTATTTATGATTGGAATGAGCTTTAAAAATAGGTGTTAAATAAATACCAGTAATTCCGAGTTCAACAAGGTAATCGATCCGCTGAATAATTCCTTCAAAATCACCGCCGAAAAAGTTTGTTGCTGTCGGTTCGGCACTTCCCCATGGCAAAGTATCTTTAGGATTATTTCTATCACTACCGTTTGCAAAGCGCTCAGGAAATATTTGATACCAAACTGTATTTCTTACCCATTCAGGCGGTGTGAATGCATCGTTTTCATGTAGAAAAGGAAAAGCAAAATAAAAGCCGATATCATCTTTTGGTGCCGTATCGTTAAACCCTTTTTCACCATAAAAAATTGTTTCATCACCGGAAGCAATTTTAAATCCGTATCTTAAACGACGGTAAGGCGGTTTTACTTCTGTAAACCAATAATCAAAAAGCTCATCACGGCCGCTAATTTGCATCGGAACTATTGATGAAATCCATCCTGACACATCCCATTCATAAGGATCGCCGTAAATAAGATTAACAGAGTGTGCATCTCCTCTTTTGGTACGAAGTAATATATGTAAAGTTTCTGCATCATAAATATAAGCATATTGATCTTTCGGACGATGATAAACAGCTTCTTTGTTCATAAAACAGCCCCCCTTATCTCCTTTTTTAATGTCTTACATAAATACTATGTTTATGGTTTCCAAAATGCCTCATTTTAACAGTGCTGTGACAGAAGTTTCTTTCTTAGATGGATAAAGGGTGGAGAGAGTATTCCATTGAATACTTGTACAAATATTTGCATATAAGTGAAGGGATGATGAAACATTTTAGGAGGGGGCAAAATGAAAAGGTTTTTTTCCATATTTATGATCATCTTGCTTGTGCTGGGAGTGCTGTCTGCCTGTGGTCCGAAAGAAAAAGAGAATACAAATGGAACTGCAGATAGCAAAAAACCTGAGAAATTAATCGTTTGGGAAGATACTAAAAAGGGAGTCGGATTAAAGCCGGCAGTACAATCTTTTGAAGAAAAGTATGGAATTAAAATCGAATTTAAAGAAATTGAAATGGCGAAAAAAATGCGTGATCAGCTCCGTTTAGACGGTCCGGCTGGAACAGGTCCTGATGTCGTGACATTACCACATGACCAGATCGGGCAAGTTGTTACAGAAGGACTTATTGCTGAATTAAAAGTGGATGAGTCAATCCTTGATACATTTACAGAGTCATCTGTCTTAGCACAAAAATATGATGGGAAATTATATGGATTACCAAAAGCGACAGAAACTCCAATTTTTATTTATAATAAAGAATTTATGAAAGAAGCTCCAAAAACAATGGATGGAGTGTATAGCTTTGCGAAAGGATTTACGAAAGATGGTAAATACGGATTTTTAGCGATATTAGATAATTATTATTTTTCGCATGGCTTCATCGGTGGAATGGGCGGCTATGTATTTAAAGAAAATGATGGGGCATTAGACCGTGATGATGTTGGTTTAAATAATGATGGAGCAGTAAAAGGAGCTGAATATATTCAAAAGTGGTATAAAGAAGGATTGTTCCCAAAGGGAATTATCGGTGAAAATGGTGGTTCAGCGATGGATGGATTATTTAATGAAGGAAAGGTTGCTTCTGTTATGAATGGTCCTTGGGCTGTTCAAGGAATGAAAGATGCCGGAATTGAAATTGGGGCTGCACCAATGCCGAGCCTGCCGAATGGGGAGCCGGTGAAGACGTTTATGGGTGTGAAAGGATGGCATGTATCAGCATTTTCAAAAAATCAAGAATGGGCAACAAAATTTGTGGAACATATTACGAATGAAGAGAATGCAAAAAAACGTTTTGAACTAACGAGTGAAATTCCACCGGTTAAAAGTTTAATAGAAGATCCCGTTATTAAAGAGAATGACGTAGCGTACGCTGTCGCTGAGCAATCACAAAATGCGCTGCCAATGCCAAACATTCCAGAAATGGCGGAAGTGTGGAAGCCGATGGCCGACAGCCTGCAAACGATTGTGACAGGAAAAGCGGAGCCAAAAGCTGCATTAGACAGTGCAGTAAAGGGAATCAAGACAAATATTAAAACGAATCATAAGTAAGAACAGCAGTCCCCGTGAGCAGCTTACGGGGACTATTTCGGAAAGGAAGTGAGAGACATTAAATCTCATTCAAACCATCGGAAAATTGCCCTCGTTTTATCTGTTATTCCGGGTCTTGGACAGCTGTATAATCGCCAGTTTTTAAAGGGCGGCATATTTCTCCTTTTAGCTGCTTCTTTTTTATATGTTTTTTGGGACTTGATTGATATTGGTTTATGGGGCATAGCAACTTTAGGAACAGAAGTGCCACGTGATCATTCTCTTTTCTTATTAGTTTATGGGATTTTAGCTGTCATCGTTTTATTATTCGGCCTTGCCTTTTATTTTATTAATTTGAGAGACTCCTATAAAAACGGTAAAAGACGTGATCAAGGTTTGGAGCTTAGTACAGTGAGAGAGCAGTATAGAAATTTAATTGATCAAGGTTTTCCATATTTAATGATTTCCCCGGGAGTTCTGCTACTAGTATTCGTCGTTATCTTCCCAATTATTTTTGTCGTGCTGCTAGCATTCACAAACTATGACTTATATCATTCTCCTCCTGCCAAGCTCATTGATTGGGCTGGTTTTCAAAACTTCATGGACATTTTTGAAATCGATATTTGGCGGCAAACATTCTTTGCGGTGCTGGCGTGGACAATCGTTTGGACATTCGGTGCAACGACATTACAAGTTGCTTTAGGTATTTTTCTCGCTGTTATCGTAAATCAAAAAGATTTAAAAGGGAAAGCGATTATACGGACAGTTTTTATTTTACCTTGGGCAATTCCGGCCTTTGTTTCCCTCCTCGTTTTTGCGGCGATGTTTAATGAATCATTTGGAACAGTGAATGAACATATTTTAGGAATGTTCGGGATAGAGGGAGTTCCATGGATGACTAATCCTTTTTGGACGAGACTCGCATTAATCATGATTCAGTCATGGCTCGGTTTCCCGTTTATTTTTGCTATGACGACAGGGGTTCTTCAATCTATTCCAAATGAATTATATGAAGCAGCAACAGTCGATGGTGCCTCTGTCTGGCAAAAGTTCAGAAATATTACGCTGCCACTTGTTTTATTTGCAACTGCACCAATTATTATTACACAGTATGCATTTAATTTTAATAATTTTAATGCTATCTATTTATTTAATGGTGGGGGACCTGCGATTGCTGATCAGACAGCTGGTGGAACAGATATTTTAATCTCATGGATTTACAGGCTTACAATGACATCTGCTCAATATTCAAAAGCCGCTGCAATTACGCTGCTTTTATCACTTATTGTTATTAGTGTTGCTTTGTGGCAATTTAAGCGGACAAAATCATTTCAAGAAGAGGATATGATGTGAAATGAGTATGAAAAAAGAGAGAACTATCCGGTTGACATTATCGTATCTCGTCATTTTTGTTATGTTTGCGATTATTTTATACCCGGTCCTTTGGATTATCGGTTCTTCTTTTAATCCAGGGCAAAGCTTATCTGGTTCATCCATTATTCCTGAAAATGCTACTTTAAAGCATTATCAATTTTTATTCGATCTTGAAAAAAGTAATTACTTATATTGGTATTGGAATTCATTAAAAGTAAGTTTTCTAACGATGGCTTTAACAGTCATTATGGTAAGTTTAACAGCTTATACATTTTCCCGTTACCGCTTTATTGGCAGAAAAAATGGATTACTTGCTTTTTTAATTTTGCAGATGGTTCCAAACTTTGCAGCGCTGATTGCTATTTTCGTTTTAGCTTTATTAACAGGACTTTTAGATACGCATTTAGGATTAATTCTTGTTTATGTAGGCGGACAAATTCCTATAAATACATGGCTTATGAAAGGATATTTGGATACAATTCCAAAAGAGCTTGATGAATCGGCAAAAATAGATGGAGCCGGTCATTTAAGGATTTTTCTGCAAATTATTATGCCGCTCGCAAAACCTATTATTGCCGTTGTTGCTTTGTTTTCTTTTATCGCTCCATTTGCTGATTTCATCATCGCTAATATTTTGCTCCGCTCAGAAAAAAATTTCACATTGGCAGTCGGTCTTTACAATATGGTTGCGAAACAATTCGGTGCTGAGTTTACAAAATTTGCGGCAGGCTCTGTTTTAATTGCCATTCCAATTGCGATTTTATTTTTATCATTTCAAAGATATTTCGTTTCTGGCTTAACGGCAGGGGGTACAAAAGGATAAATTTCCTATATAATAGAATTAATAAAGAGATAGGGGGGAACGGGTATGAGTAAAAGACTCTCTCAATTGCTACTTATCCCGTTTCTTCTTTTTTATGCTTCACAAGTAGGTGCTGCTGAAAAAGAAGAACAATACATAGAGGATGAAATTATTTATTCATTAATGGTAGACAGATTTAATAACGGGGATACGAGCAATGATGGCGATGGAATAAACTATAATAATCCAAAGGGATATTATGGTGGGGATATTGAAGGTATTATTAGAAAGCTGGATTATATTCAAACGATGGGATTTACAACGATTTCTCTATCACCGATTTTTGAAAGTGACAGTTTTGATGGGAATTCTGTTCACGACTTAAAAAAAGTAGATAAGCATTTTGGAACGATCGACGATGTAAAAAGACTCGTTTCGGAAGCGCATACAAGAGATATGAAAATTATTTTACAGTTTATTACTAATAATAAAGAAGAACAATACATAATCGAAACGGCAAAATGGTGGATTGAACAAACAGATATCGATGGCTATTATTTAACAGATATAGAGAAATTTTCCTCACAGTTTTGGAGCAAGTTTTCAAAGGAAATAAAGACTTTGAAAAGAAACTTTATATTAATTGGAGATGCTGAAAGGGAGAGCAGCGGTAATGATTTATTTTTAAACGGCTCCTTTTATAAAGAGGCTTCAAATGTTTTTTCAAAGCCAAATCAATCTATTAAAAGTTTACTAGATCAAGAGATAGATTCATTATCTGCAACATTTATTGATAATGAAGATGAAATTCGCTTTACGAGAAAGGCGATAGAGAATAAGTTTCATCCAGGACCGAGAATAAGAATGGCACTGGCTTATATGTATACAGCACCGGGAGTGCCGATCATTTATTACGGAACTGAAATTGCATTAGACGGTGGAAAAGCGCCGGATAATTTGAAAATGATGGATTTTCAAACTGGGGAAGAACTTATTCAATATATCGAAAAGCTCGCAAAAGTTCGTCATAGTTTGCCGGTATTAGCAAAGGGAAATATTGAATTATTATATGAAAAGAACGGAATGGCTATTTATAAGAGAACATATAGAAATGAATCAGTTATTGTCGCTTTAAATAATACGACAGAAACACAGAAAGTAATGATTTCGAATGAAGAAATTGCTGAAAATAAAGAGCTTCGAGGTCTATTAACAGGCGATATTTTTCATGAAGAAAATGGTTATTACGAGTTTATTCTCGACCGTGAATTAGCAGAAGTATATGAAATAAAAGAACAGACAGGACCAAACTGGCCGCTTATTAGCGTGTTTATTTTAGTTCCGGGATTGTTTTTATTATTTTTAATTATTGCAAAGAGAAGAGGGACTGTTCGATAAGTCCCTGATAAGGTTTAAAAGCTGAAAGGCCCTGTCACCAAATCCTTGGTTTTACTGGATTTTCATCACAAGGCCTTTCAGCAGGGTGTCTCCACAGGGTTGCTTTTACCCTTTGGGGACACCCTCTTTCATTTATCCATTTATAATTTTCCCGCCATTTACATGAATCATCTGCCCGGTAATGTAACTGGAGTCATCGCTAGCTAAAAATACATAGCTCGGTGCGAGTTCTTCAGGCTGTCCCGGTCGCGCCATCGGAGTATCTCCCCCGAAAGTAGAAACTTGATCACTTTTGAATGTAGAAGGAATAAGTGGAGTCCATATCGGTCCAGGAGCCACACCATTTACACGGATACCTTTTTCAACTAATGAGAGAGCAAGAGATCTTGTAAATGTTGTGATTGCACCTTTTGTTGCTGAATAATCAATTAATTCTTTATGACCGGCATATGCGGTAATAGATGATGTATTAATGATGGTACTTCCTTGTTTTAAGTGGGGAAGCGCCGCTTTCGTTAAATAGAAAAATGAAAAAATATTCGTTCGGAATGTTCGTTCAAGCTGTTCACTTGAGATATGTTCGATACCTTTTTGCGGATGCTGTTCCGCTGCGTTGTTTACAACAATATCGATCTTTCCGAATTGATTTATTGTATCAGTTACAACTTTTCCGCAAAATGCTTCATCGCCAATATCACCTGATATTAACAGACATTGTCTTCCTAGTTGTTCTACATGTTTCTTTGTTTCATTTGCATCATCATGCTCGTTAAAATAGATGATTGCAACATTTGCACCTTCTTTTGCATAATGGACAGCAACAGCCCGTCCAATTCCGCTGTCTCCACCGGTGATAATCGCAACTTTATCTTGCAGTTTCCCACTTGCTTTATAAGATGTACCTTCAAATTTAGGCAGCGGATTCATTATATTTTCGATTCCAGGCTGCACTGACTGTTCCTGCGGCGGTAATGTTTGTTTTGGCTGATTTGAATTTTGGCTCATTTTCATAACCTCCCAATACGTAGTATGCTGAAAAATAGGGGAAGTATGTCTGAAATAGAAAGTTACTGATATAAGAGGAGATTGCCGATATAATGGGGATTTCGCTGATATAAATTAAGAAAGCACCGACATATCTAGAAAATGGCTAATATATAAACAAAAAGAACTGAAACGAGATCGTTTCAGTTCTTCAATAATTACATTACATTGAAGTATTTCGCATCAGGGTGTGCAACAACGATTGCTGTTACAGATGCTTCTGGTTCCATCATGCAGCCTTCGGTAAGGTGGATGCCGATATCTTCTGGTGTAATGAGTTTGAATAATTTTTCCTGGTCTTCAAGATCAGGACATGCAGGATAACCGAATGAGTATCGCTGACCTTGATACCTTGCTTGGAAGCGCTGATCCATTGTGAAATCCGGTGCATCAGGGAAGCCCCAGCGGTCACGGACAAGCTGATGCGTTCTTTCAGCAAGACCTTCAGCAAGTTCAAGCGCAAGTGCCTGAACAGCGTGACTCTTCAAGAACTCTCCATTTTCTTTAAATCCTTGTGCGAGTTCACGAATCTGACTTCCTGCCGTTACAGCAAACATAGAGATGTAATCGAGCTCGCCATCTTTTTTCGGACGTACATAGTCAGAAATACAACGGTATGGAAGTTTATTTTGTCTTGGAAATTCAAATGTTTCGATAATTTTTGACGTATTATCAGGATCAAGAATATGCAGTTTACGATCCTCACTGTAAGCAGGGAAAAACTGATAAACAGCCGCAGGGCTAAACCAATTGTTTGCTACACCATCTTGAATGAGTTCTTGAATTAATTCATAAAGCTCCATTGTTTTTGGATCTTTGTTTTTAATTAATTCTTTTATTTTTCCTTTTAAGCCGAGATGGTGACCAATCAGCATTTGCATATTAATATATGGGAAGATTTGTGGTAAATCAATATCCCTTATAATATGACGTTTCGTATCAGCCGGTGTAAAGATAGGTGATTCCTTTATATCACCGCGTTGTTTCAGCATTTCAACAACAGCCTCATTATGTGTTCCTTTTAATTCACGTTCAACTGTAGCAGCTACTTCTTTTTTCACAAACTGTTCAGGATTTGTTCTTAAGTCATTAGCAAGCGCAAGTCCGTCCATTGCGTCTTTTGCGTATAAAACCAGTCCGTCATATTCCGGTGAAATTTTATTGTTTGTGAATTTACGAGAAAGTGCCGCACCGCCGACAAGAATCGGAATATCAATTTTCGCTTCATGTAAATCCTGTGCTGTTATAACCATTTGCTGAGCGGATTTAACTAACAGCCCAGATAGACCGATAATATCCGGGTTTTCATCACGAACAGCTTGGATAAGTGTTTGAGGTGTTACTTTAATACCTAGATCTACAACATTGTAGCCATTATTACTTAAAATAATATCGACTAAGTTTTTCCCAATATCGTGAACATCACCTTTAACAGTTGCTAAAATGATTTTTCCTTTTCCACTGTCTGTTCCTTTTTCCATGAACTGTTCAAGGAAGGCAACAGATGCTTTCATTACTTCCGCACTTTGCAGAACTTCTGCAACGATTAACTGATTCGTATTGAAAAGGACCCCAACCTCAGCCATACCTGCCATTAATGGTCCATTAATGATATCAAGCGGACTCGGATATTTTTTCAGTGCTTTTTCTAAGTCAGGAATAAGGCCTTCTTTTGTACCATCAATAACGTATTGTGCAAGGCGCTCCTCGAGTGACATTGTGTTAACAGGTTTCTTTGCTTCTTTCTTTTTGCCGCGGTAGAAGTTCGTGAAATCAGCAAGTGTTTCATCTGTTGTTCTAAATAATAAGTCTTCTGCAAGCTTTATTTCCTCTTCAGGAATCGATGCGAAACGCTCAAGCTTTTCTGTATTAACGATCGCATAATCAAGTCCGGCTTGTGTACAGTGGTATAAATAAACAGCATTTAGAACTTCACGTCCAACAGGAGGGAGACCAAATGAAACGTTACTTACACCAAGAACTGTTAAACATTCTGGAAGATGCTCTTTTATAAGCTGGATACCGCGGACTGTTTCATTTGCTGAACCGATATACTGCTCATCACCTGTTCCTACCGGGAATACAAGAGGGTCGAAAATTAGGTCGCTGCCTTTTAAACCATATTTATTTACTAAAAGATCATATGAGCGTTTTGCAATTTCTAATTTCTTTTCTGCTGTTAAAGCCATTCCGACTTCATCAATTGTTCCTACTACGACTGCACCGCCGTATTGTTTAATTAAAGGAACGACAGCCTCGAAACGTTCTTCACCATCTTCTAAGTTAATAGAGTTAATAATTGCTTTACCTTGTGAATACTTAAGTGCACGCTCAATTACTTTTTCATCCGTTGAGTCGATAACGAGCGGAGCTTTTACTTTTTTCACAACTTCTTTAATGAAGTTTTCCATATCCTCTAGTTCATCACGGTCCGGGTCTGCAAGACAGACGTCAAGAACATGTGCACCACTCTTAATTTGAGCGCGGGCAACTTCAGCAGCTTCTTCATATTTTTGTTCAGCGATAAGTCGTTTGAATTTTCTTGAACCGATAACATTCGTTCTTTCACCTACGAATAAAGGACGCATTCCATCCTCATAAATAAGCGGTTCGATACCTGATACTGTATGACCCTGTGATGAACTTTCGATTTGACGAGGCTGAACAGTGGAAACAGCTTCACTTATTGCTTTAATATGTGCAGGTGTTGTTCCACAGCAGCCGCCGACGATGTTTAACCAGCCTTGTTCAGCAAAACCAACGAGCTTTTTCGCAAGTGATTCAGGTGATTCATGATAATTTCCCTCTTCATCAGGAAGACCTGCGTTTGGATAACAGCTGACAGCTGTTTCAGCAAGACCTGATAATGTACGAATATGGTCTGTCATGAATTCAGGGCCTGTTGCACAGTTTAAACCGACTGAAATTGGCTTCATATGTTCAAGTGAAATATAAAAAGCTTCGATATCCTGACCAGCTAATGTTGTTCCCATTGGTTCAATCGTTCCTGAGATCATAAGTGGAACTTCTTTGCCGACATTTTCAAATGCTTTTTTAATTCCGATAAAGCCGGCTTTTACGTTTAGCATATCCTGACTCGTTTCAAGTAAAAGGAGATCAACGCCGCCGAGTAATAAACCGCGAGCCTGTTCTTCATATGAATCGACTAATGCATCGAAAGTCGTTCCCCCTGTAACGGATAATGTTTTCGTCGTTGGTCCCATTGCACCAGCTACAAATCTTGGCTTTTCAGATGTAGAATATTTTTCCGCAGCTTTTTTTGCAATTTTGGCAGCTTCAATGTTAAGCTCTAGTGCTAAATGTCCAAGATCATATTCATCTAAAACGAGGCTAGTTGAACCGAATGTATTTGTTTCAATAATATCTGCATCATGTGCTAAATAAGCTTCATGGATTTTTAAAATTGTGTCCGGTGAAGTAATCGTTAAATATTCATTACAACCATCATATTCTTCACCGCCGAAATCATCTGCTGTAAGATTTTCTGCTTGAATCATTGTACCCATCGCACCGTCCAGTACGAGGATACGTTTTTTTAGTTCATCTTGTATGTTATACATGCGTGATCTTCCTTTCAGCAAGCTGCTTTTCTTTTTCGTGAATGTAGTTTGTTAATTCGACCGTTATATCATACTGAAGGAAAGGAGTAATTAAATAAATACCATTAAATAAATCGAATGCTGTATCAATTAATGATTTTGCAATCGCAATCCCTTCTTGGCGTGCTTTTTCTTTATCATTGCCCGCGAGAGCCATTTTCTCACGAATAGAATCAGAAAGTTTAATTCCAGGTATTTCATTATGAATGAACTCTGCGTTTCTGCTTGAAGTAAGAGGCATAATACCGATATAAATTGGTGCTTTTAAGTCTCTTGTCTCATTATAAACATCAACAATTTGCTCACTTGAATAAAGAGGCTGAGAGATAAAATAATCTGCGCCGCATTGGATTTTCTTCTCAAGACGAAGCACCGCTTTATCTAAATGGCGAACATTTGGGTTAAATGCAGCAGCAACAGAGAAATTAGTTTTTTCACCGAGTGATTTACCTGAATAGGAAACACCTTCATTAAATTGCTTAATTAAGCTGATTAAGTCGAATGATGATAAGTCATAAACAGACGTCGCACCAGGGAAGTCACCAATCTTTGACGGGTCACCTGTAATCGCTAAAACATCAGAAAGACCTAAAGCATGAAGACCCATTAAATGTGACTGCAAACCAATTAAGTTACGGTCACGGCATGTAATGTGGATTAGTGATCTTAGATTTGCTCTTTCTTTTGCAAGCATTCCAGCTGCCACATTGCCAACTCGCGGTGAAGCAAGAGAGTTGTCAGCAAGTGTTAATGCATCAATCCCGGCCTGCTGAAGAGCTTCAGCCCCTTGTAAAAACTTTTCCATTCCGTTCAGTTTTTTCGGCGGATCAAGTTCAACGATAACAGAATGTCTTTTTTGTACGATTTCTTCTAGAGGTGTATATTCAGCTTGTTTTGCACTTGAAACAGATACCGGACTTTTATGTGGTTTTACTTCTTTCTCTGTAACAGGACTTAGATTAGCAACAGCTGCAGCCATTGCTTTAATATGTGCAGGTGTCGTACCGCAGCACCCGCCAATTAAGCGGACACCTTGTTCTCTGAATTTCAGCGCGCTTTCTGCAAAGTATTTTTCATCAGATTTATAGACGAGCTCATCTTCTTCAAATGTAGGAAGGCTGCTGTTCGGATAAACAGATAAGTAAGCTTTCTCTAAAAGCGGTACATCTTCTAATGATTGAATCATATGATGAGGACCGAAATGACAGTTTAAACCGACAATGTCAGCACCTAGAGTCTCCAATGTTTTAAATCCGTCTGCAAGCGGTGTACCATCTTGTAAAACACCTGTGTCATGTAAGGAAACATTTGCGATAATTGGTTTGTCTGTTTCTTTTCTTGCAATTTGTAAAACAGTTTGAATTTCTTCAAAGTCATAAAATGTTTCTAAAATAAGTCCGTCAATATCTTCATTTAATAATATAAACAGCTGTTCGCGGAAATTACGTTTAATTTCATCAAGAGAATGTGCACTCTTTTTAAATGTACGCACACCGCCCATCGTTCCAATAACATATGTTGAATTTCCGGCTGCTTGCTTTGCTAATTCAACAGCTCTTTTATTAATCTGTCTAATATCATCTTCCAGTCCATATCGTGAAAGCTTGATAAAATTTGCTCCGTACGTATTTGTTTGAATAATATTTGCTCCAGCTTCAATATAAGATTTATGCACACGGAGAACATCTTCAGGCTTTGATAAGTTTAACTCTTCAAAACATCGATCAACGCCATGTGAGTAGAGCAAAGTTCCCATCGCACCATCAGCAATTAATATTTTCGTTTTTAATTCATCTAAAAAGCTCATCTGTAAAATCCTCCGATTCCGAAAATAATGAATGATGAAAAAATAATAAAACAATATATATCTATTAAAAAAAGCCTTCTATAAGAAGAAGACTTTGATAAACAACGCTTCTTCTCATCTCTCAAGCATGAATAGCTTTGCTGGAATTAGCACCTTGGCATTCTAATGAGAAGAGAAGGTATCTTCCTCATTTGACCGGTTGCTGAAGCGTCGTCGGGCCAGTCCCTCAGCTTCTCTAGATAAGAACAGTATATATTTACTTTAATTGTTTTAGAAAAGTATACTGTATTTAATTTATCTAATAATTCGCAAAAGATCAATAGAAAAGTGAAAAAAGGTAAATTTCAGTATTTATAATAGAGAAATATGTTGAAAAATGTAGAGTTTATATGAAAATATTAGAAAAAAACTAGAAACATAGTTAGATTGTACGGAAATTAGGAAAAATTATAAGAGCATTACATGCTAACTAAGTAAAATTTTACTATTATCATATATAAATAAGGAAAAGCAGTGGGATACACTGCTCTCGGAAATGATTATCTGTAATTAATAAATTGGACATCGACTGATAAATCAGCCTCACGAACTAAAGCGATAATTTGCTGGAGATCGTCCCGGTTTTTTCCGGTTACACGAACTTGGTCATCTTGAACTTGGCTTTTTACTTTAAGGCCGCTGTTTTTAATAAGCGTGTTTATTTTCTTCGCATTATCTTTATCAATTCCGGATACGAGTGTTGCTCTTTGTCTCACTGTGCCGCCGGAAGCGCCTTCGATTTTCCCGTAAGAAAGATTTTTAATTGGAACATTTCTTTTAATTAATTTTGAAAGAAGTACGTCTTTTAACTGTTCAAGTTTATATTCGTCATCTGAAACGAGAACAAGTTCTTCTTTTTCTAAAGTGATACTACTTTTACTCCCTTTAAAATCATAACGTGTGCTAATCTCCTTCATTGCGATGGCAATCGCATTTGTTACCTCAGGAAATTCTACTTTTGATACGATATCAAATGAACTGTCTTTAGCCATAAATAACCCTCCTATGTATATACAGCTAGTTGATGTAAGCTGTTTTTTAATGAAATAATCTTGTTCAATTTAGATCAGAATTTAAGCCTATTTATTCTATACAAATTATAGTAAATTTAGAGCGTGATCACAACTTTTTAAGGATATGCAGTTTTACACCAAATATTAACTTTTTTAGAGGGGAGGATACTGACTATGGATAGAGAGCTGTTTAATTGAATGATAAAATTGCATATTACAGCTTATACATAGTAATGTATAGTAGCATATTAATCATAACGATATGATTAAACTATAGTAAAATAAAAGCATAGTGACAGTTTTTATACAGCGAATTGAAAAGGCAGGTAATGAATGATGAAACCAGGTACGTTTGAAACACTTAGGGTTGATGAACAAGTAGATTATGGTTATTTTTTAACAGATGGTGAAAAGAGAGTTCTTTTACATAACAATGAAGTAACAGAAGAAATACAGGTAGGGGATGAGATCGAAGTCTTCTTCTTAGTAGATTCGACAGACAGGCTTAGTGCAACGATGAAAAAGCCGTTTATTACAGAAGGAGAATACGGCTGGACTGATGTTGTTGACGTGCGCGATGAGTACGGTGCTTTTATTAATATTGGATTAGCTAAAGATGCACTCGTTGGGAAAGATAATTTGCCTTTTTTAAGGGAAGTATGGCCTGAACCGGGGGACAAATTATATTGTACATTAAAAGTAACGAATAATGGCCGCTTCTTTGTAAGGCTTGCAACAGAAGAAATTATAAAGCCGCTCCTTAAAAATGCGGATCGTGAATTATTTAATAAAGAAATTTCCGGCACTGTTTATCGAATGATCGTCGCTGGTTCATTTATTATAACGGATGAAGGGTATAAAGGATTCATTCATTCTACACAAAGAACGAGGGAGCCGCGTCTTGGTGAACGTGTAACGGGTCGGGTCATTGATGTGAAAGAGGACGGAACAGTTAACATATCACTTCTTCCAAGAAAGCATGAAGCATTAAGTGATGATGCAGAAAAGATTTTTGCTTATATGAAAGAGCGCGGTGGAGCAATGCCTTATTCTGATAAAAGTGATGCTGAGGATATAAAGGAAAGATTTTCTTTAAGCAAGGGTGCTTTTAAACGAGCAATCGGCCATTTAATGAAGGCTGGGAAAGTATATCAGGAAGGTGGATGGACATACGAGAAGAAAGAAGAGGACGTGCCAAAAGGATAAAAAGCAACCCTTTTGGCACGTCCTGCTGAAAGGCCCTGTTATGGAAATCCAGTAAAATCAAGGATTTCACGACAGGGCCTTTCAGCTTTTAAAACTTCTCCCAGCTTAACAGGCAGTAAGATCTCGCTTCAAAGTTCCAGCAATTTAAAGGAAGTTAAGTGGAAGATCCAACTTTCCGCAAAGATCCGATTCCTTTAACTAACTTTCAGTGGGGTATGAGAAAAACCCCCCAATAAAGGAAGTTTCACTTTATGGGGGGATCGTATAGTCTCTTTATAGATGATCTGTCTTCTTAGAGTATTGTCTTTCTCCGCGCTGACGGTTTTTTTCACGCATCATATTTTTTTCATGACGTTTGGCATTGTTATCTTTTGCTTTTTTATCATTATCACTTGTATGTGGCATTCATATGACTCCTTTCAGAATAAAAGTCAGTCATATGATGTCCTTTATGATCTGTTACTATGCTTCATTATTAAGGAAGAAGATCGCAATTGTTCCAGGACCAGAATGTGCTCCGATTGTTGCCCCGATCATATTAACAATAATTTCTTTAGGAGAAAATTCGTCTTCTATCATCTTCTTTATTTCAAGTGCTGCTTCTTCATCGTCTCCATGGCTGATGGCGATTGTTTGCTTATCTAAAGCCTCTCCACGTTCTTTCATTAACTCAATAATTCGACGAAAAAGCTTTTTGCGGCCTCTTATTTTTTCAAGCGGGACAAGCTGTCCGTCTTCTACATGGAGCAGTGGTTTTATACTTAGAAGTCCGCCGACAAATGCGGAAGCTTTGCTGATTCTTCCCCCGCGTGCTAAATAATCTAAGTTATCAACAGTGAAAAGATGTTCTACTTTTGTACAGTAGCTTGCTAATGTTTCCTCCAGTTCAGTGACTGTCTTTCCTTCAGCTGCCAGCTTTACAGCATGTTTTACAGCAAGACCATGACCGAGTGAAGCACATTTTGAATCAATAATGGCTATTTGAAAATTAGGATATTGTTCTAACACTTCATTTTTTATCATAACTGCTGTTTGATATGTACCTGAGAGACGGGATGAAAAGGCAATATATACACATGGAATATTTTTTTCTGCGAAACGTGTAAAAAGTTCTTTAAAATGATTTGGTGATGCCTGTGACGTTTTTGCAACTTCACCTTCCCGCATTGCATCAAAAACTGTTTTTGGCTGAATTTCAATTAAATCCTCATATTCATTTTCTTTCAGCTGAACATGTAATGGAATAAAGGAAACGGAATTTTCATTATAATATTCTAATGGTAAGTCACAGCCGCTGTCTGCAATGATTTGAACGTTCATTTGAACACCTCATTTCTCATGCTTTTTAAGTATTAGCTTCTATTATACAATATTAGGCAATAGTGAAAAAGCTTTAATCTTTTTACTCATGAGAGGAAAGGATGAGAAATATTGCGAATAATTAGCTGTGTTATTACCATCTTTCTATTAATTGGCTGTGGACAAACCGGAGGAGAAGAAAAGATGCATTTAACTATTGATGTGAAAGAAAGAGACGAACAGGCTGAATTTATTATTACATTAGTAAATGGGACAGAACAGAGTGCACAATTTGAATTTCGGTCAGCACAGAAATATGACATCATTATTAGAAATTCAGATGGAAAAGAGATATATAAATATTCGAGGGAACGAATGTTTATACAGATGATTGAATATTTAGAAGTTGACTCGACTAAGAAAAAAACCTGGAGAGAGCAGTGGGATTATAAAGATAATAATGGAAATAGAGTGGAGAAGGGAACATATGAAGTAGAAATTATCTTTTTAGGGAAGTCTGAACATATAGAACATTTGAGGCAAAAGGGAAAGATTAATATACCTTAGTGATAGAGTCCCCAAAAAAACAGTTTTGGGGACTGACTATTATTAAGAAATAGAATCAATTGTACTTTGAAGTTCTCTTAGTTGCCGTTTTTCGGCTTCTGTTGTATTTGCGTATGCAGATACTAAAGCATTTTTAGCTTTAGTAATTGCATCATCTTTATTGCCGTCTAATGTTCCGTTTGCAATTTGTTCAGCATTTAGAACATATTCGCGCGCTTCCTGGAATAAACGATTACCCATTTTTTAGACCTCACTCAAAGTGGAATCTGTTGTATTCATTGCTCTTTTCTCTGCCTCAGACATTGTGCTTCGATAAGGGAACCTTTCAGCGTGTTTAGTAACAGTATCTTTGCCTTGTTGAACAAAACGTTTTGATTTGTTACGTTTACCCATAAAAAAACGCCCCCTTTTCTAATTGACGCTTTTATTTACGTCTCTTATATTGTGTGCAGCTATTTTGAAAATATAGTCGGAAAAAATTGCTGAAAATAGTAAATAAAAAAGCTTAGCATATGCTAAGCGTGGGTATGTATATAAAAAGATAAATATTATAAATCCAATGTTTTCTTTAAATAAAGAGCAACGCCATTTTCTTCATTCGTTCTCGTTTCTTTATTTGCAACTGCTTTTAATTTATCAATTGCATTACCCATTGCAACACCGTGTCCGGCATATTCCAGCATTTCTAAATCATTATCTTCATCACCAAAAGCGATTACTCTTTCTTGGGGGATATCAAAATGTGCTGCGATTTTATCCAGACCGACAGCTTTATTAATTCCGGCTTTAATAATCTCAATCACATGCCAAGGGGCACCCCAGCGGCGATGATCAACGACTTCGGCATGGACTTCTGATAAGTAATGTCTAATTTTTTCAACTTCTGTTTCTTTTGAATGGATGAGAATACTTGTTACATTATCACCTAAATTTTCCCGTAAGTCTCCGACTGTTACGTTTGGGTCTCCCATACTAAATACATCTAATAATTTTTCATCATGATAATGAAAATACACATCATCAATTATTTCTGCCAGCATATTATGGATGTTATGCTTTTCAGCAACTTCAATAATATCTTTAACAGTATTAAGCTCAAGTGTCTTATGATGGATTCCCCAAGCTGTGTCCTTTGGATGATGTACATATGCACCATTGAAGTTTACGATCGGTGTGTTCAGCGCCAGCTCATTATAGTAAAGTGAACTTGATCTGTAAGGTCTTCCGGTTGCAATACAAACGATGTGACCTTCTGCTCTTGCTCTTTGAATAACTGTTTTTGATAAATCAGAAATCGTTTTATCATCTTTTAAAAGTGTTCCATCTAAATCAAGTGCAATTAAATAAGGTTTCATCACATTCTCCCCTTTAGATGTATTGATAATGAAAAAATCATCCAATCTAAGTGTATCTTTTTTCAAAGTTAGTTGTCTACATGTTACACTTGTTTTAAGAAAGAAATAAGAAGGTGAATCAGACGTGATCAACATAGAAGCACAGCATATTAGTGGAATCCCGCTCTTACATATTGTGAGAAACGAACTGGCAAGTGAAAAAACACCTCTTGTTATTTTTATTCACGGGTTTATGAGTGCTAAGGAGAATAACCTTCATTATGCTTATTTGCTGGCGGAAAAGGGAATGCGTGTTGTTTTACCTGAAGCAGCCTATCATGGTGAGAGGAATACTGGTTATTCAAACCATGAGTTAAGTATGAAATTTTGGCAAATTATTATTAATGAGATTCATGAATTAAAAATAGTGAAAGATCATTACGAACAGCTGGGGTTAGTCGATAAAAATCGAATTGGTGTTGCTGGTACATCTATGGGTGGAATTACGACATTTGGTGCATTAACCCAGTACGATTGGATTAAAGCAGCTGTCAGTTTAATGGGCAATCCAAAATACAGTACTTATTTAGAAGCACAAATAAAAGAGCTGAGGAATAAAGGGATTGAAATTCCTCTTACCGACCAGGAGTTAAAAGAACAGATGGATATATTGCAGAAATATGATTTAAGTATGCAAAAGGACGTTCTTAATGGAAGGCCGCTTTTAATTTGGCATGGGATGAAGGACAATGTTGTCCCCTTTGTACAAACGTATGACTTCTATAAAGAAATCATGCCAATGTATGAGCATACACCTGAGAAGCTGTGTTTTATCGCAGATAAGAAGGCAGATCATAAAGTATCAAGAGAAGGAATTCACGCAACAGTTGACTGGTTTACAAAAAATTTATAAATAAGGAGAGATTTTTTATGGATGAAACTTTAAAAGATAATATTTATGGTGCATTAGAGACAGTTATTGATCCGGAACTTGGAGTTGATATCGTTAATCTTGGTTTAGTATATGATGTGGAAATGGATGAAGAAGGATTAACAAAAATCACGATGACATTAACATCAATGGGATGTCCGCTTGCAGGGGTTATCGTTCAGAAAGTGAAAAATGCATTAGCTGATATCCCCGAAGTGAAAGAAGTAGAAGTAGACATTGTGTGGAACCCGCCTTGGAACAGACATAATATGTCACGAATTGCTAAAATTGCACTAGGTATTCAATAAGCCGCGTATTAATATTCATGGGAAGTTGGCTTTGGCAACTTCCCATTTTAATTTAGTCATTAAGTATCCTGTTTTTTATATGGAAAAATTATTTAAGAAATATTATTTATACACTTGATTTTATTTTTATACATATTTATAATGAGAAATAATTTAAAAAAATAATTTATATAAGAGAAGGTGATTCGGTGAAAGTCGGAATTATCGGTGCAACCGGATATGGCGGTGCCGAATTATATCGTATTTTATTAAACCATCCAAAAGTAGAAAATTGTATACTATATTCATCTTCAGAGGCTAATACCTTATATACTGATTCTTTTCCACATTTAAGTGAGATTAGTAATCATGTTTTACAGGGGATAGATATTGAAGAAATAAAGAAAAATATAGATGTTCTATTTCTTGCAACACCAGCGGGCGTGTCTGCGGAAATTACACCGAAATTAATTAATTCAAATGTGAAAATTATTGATCTCTCTGGAGATTTACGTATAAAAAATCGTGCTGATTATGAAAAATGGTATAAACGGGAAGCGGTTGAACAGCCAGTTCTAGATGAAGCTATTTACGGCTTGCCGGAGCTTAATCGCGAAGAAATTAAAAAAGCAAAATTGATAGCAAATCCCGGTTGTTTCCCAACAGCAACAATACTTGGTTTAGCACCGATCGTACAAGGGAACATTATAAAGGAAAGTTCGATCATTGTTGATGCGAAATCAGGTGTTTCTGGAGCGGGAAGAGGCTCATCACGGGCAACAAGTTATTCAGAAATTAATGAAAATATGAAAATATATAAAGTTCATGAACATCAGCATGTGCCGGAAATTGAGCAGGCATTGAAAAGATTAAATGAGAGTGTGGAAGCTATTTCATTCAGCACACATCTTATTCCGATGACAAGAGGCATTATGTCAACGATTTATGCTGATTTAAAGCGAGATATAACAGATGAAGAGCTGCATGAATTTTATAAACAATTTTATAAAGAGTCACCTTTCGTACGGGTTCGTCCTTTAAATCAATATCCAGCAACGAAAGAAGTATACGGTTCTAATTTTTGTGATATTGCAGTAAAGGTTGATGAAAGAACGAAAAGAGTAACGATTGTCTCAGTTATCGACAATTTAATGAAAGGTGCTGCCGGTCAGGCGGTCCAGAATTTTAATATTATAAATGGATTTGAAGAAAATACGGGATTATATTTAGCGCCGTTATTTCCATAAGTGACTATTTTGGGGGAGATTGAAGTGTTAGAAACAAAAGAACCAAAGGTGAAAAAAATCAGTAACGGAACAGTAGTTACGCCGAAAGGATTTTCTGCTGACGGTGTTCATGCAGGTTTAAGACATGCAAAAAAGGATATTGGGATCGTATTAAGTGAAGTACCTGCTAACAGTGCGGCAGTTTACACAAAAAGTCATTTTCAAGCGCCCCCATTAAAAGTCACACAGGAAAGCATCGCTAAAGATGGATTATTACAGGCAATCATCGTTAATAGTGCAATAGCAAATGCTTGTACAGGGGAACAAGGGTTAAAAGATGCATATGAAATGAGAGCAAGCTGTGCAAAGAAGTTCAATTTAAAAGATGAACATGTTGCAGTAGCATCAACAGGTGTCATTGGTGAATACTTAAAAATGGATAAAATCAATAAAGGTATTTCTGAACTTAATCCGACAGCAGATGAAAGCGGAGCAGAAGCATTTCAAACGGCAATTTTAACAACAGATCTTGTGATGAAAACATCATGCTATGAAGTTGAGATTGATGGTAAGAAAGTTGTTATCGGAGGAACTTCAAAAGGGTCAGGAATGATTCACCCGAATATGGCTACAATGCTTGCATTCGTAACGACGGACGCTAAAATCTCAAGCAGCGCTTTGCATAAAGCATTAAGAGAAATTACAGATGTATCATTTAATCAAATAACAGTTGATGGAGAAACATCTACAAATGATATGGTCGTTGTGATGGCAAACGGCTTAGCAGAAAACAATGAACTTACTGAAACACATCCACAATGGAGTCACTTTGCACAAGCACTTCAAATAGTATGTGAAGAGTTAGCGAAACAAATTGCAAAAGACGGTGAAGGTGCCACAAAACTGATTGAAGTAGAAGTAAAAGGTGCCAAGTCAAAAGAAGATGCAAATATTGCCGCGAAGAAAATTGTTGGCTCAAGTTTAGTAAAAACAGCTGTTTACGGAGCTGACGCAAACTGGGGAAGAATTATTGGAGCAGTCGGTCATAGCGATGTATCAGTAAACCCTGATAAAATTGAAATATACTTAGAAGATATTTGCATGTTTACAAAGAACAGTCCACAGCCTTTTGATGAAGAAGCTGCAAAAAAATGCCTTGAAAATGATAAAGTGAGAATCACTGTTAATTTAGGGATTGGTGAAGCAAGCGGCAGAGCTTGGGGTTGTGATTTAACATACGATTATATAAAAATAAATGCGAGCTACAGAACATAGGGAGATTTTAAAATGGGAAAAACGGTTGTCTTAAAATGCGGAGGAAGTATCATACATGAACTATCGAAACAGTTTTTCGATAGTTTAAAACAATTAATCGAGAATAAATGGCAAGTAGTCATCGTCCATGGCGGCGGTCCGGATATTACGAAAATGCTGACAGAGCTTCAGATCCAAACAGAATTTCATAACGGACAGAGAAAGACTACACCAGAAGTATTAGATGTTGTTGAGATGGTTTTATCTGGGAAAATTAATAAACATCTAACAAATCTTTTACAGCAAAATGGACTAAATGCACTTGGTATTTCGGGAACTGATTCGATTATAACAGCTGACTATTTAAATAAAGAAGCATTGGGATTAGTAGGAAGCGTAACGAATGTAGAAACGAATTTAATCCATTTATTATTAGAAAACGGTTATTTACCAGTTGTTACACCTTTAGCAAAAACGGATAATCATGAAACATTGAATGTGAATGCTGATTTAGCTGCTGCCGCAATTGCAAACGCAATCGGTGCAGAAAAATTATTATTTGTTACAGATGTCCCAGGTATTTTAGATAATGATAAAAATGTTATTACTAGTACAACACCTGAAAAGATTAATGAATTAATTGAGAATGGAACAATTACGGGTGGAATGATTCCAAAAGTAGAATCAGCGATTTCAACGCTTTCAGATAAATGCCAGGAAGTAATGATCGTTAGCGGAACACAGGCATTTGTAGAAAAGGAACAATTCTTAGGAACAAAAATTTACAATGAAAAGGAGGTAATGACATTATGAGTTACTTATTCCCAACATATGCAAGATGGAATTTCACTGTAAAAGAGGCAGAAGGTGCCTGGTTAATTGATGAAAACGATGATAAATACCTTGATTTCATTTCAGGTATTGCTGTTTGTAATTTAGGGCATGTCGATGAAGATGTAAAAAATGCTGTAGAAGAGCAGCTGCAAAAAGTATGGCATACATCTAATCTTTTTAAAGTGCCGCTTCAAGAGGAAGTAGCAAAACGTCTCGTTGAAAACAGTGATGGGGATGCAGTATTCTTTTGTAACAGTGGAGCAGAAGCGAATGAAGCTGCAATTAAGCTCGCGAGAAAGCATACAGGAAAATCAAAAATCGTAACGTTTAAACAATCATTCCATGGAAGAACATTTGCAACAATGTCAGCAACAGGACAAGAAAAAATTCAAATCGGCTTTGGTCCACTTTTACAAACGTTCGAATATTTGCCTTATAATGATACGGCAGCCCTCGAGCAATTAGAAGGTGAAGAAGTTGCGGCAATTATGCTGGAAGTCGTCCAGGGAGAAGGCGGAGTTATTCCCGCACATAAGGATTTTCTTCAAAAAGTTGCTGAAACATGTAAGAAGCTGAATGCACTTCTTATTATTGATGAAATACAAACAGGAATTGGCCGGACTGGTAAGCCATTTGGTTATCAGCATTACGGTATTTCACCAGATATTATTACGTCAGCAAAAGGACTTGGAAACGGAATTCCTGTCGGGGCGATGATCGGTAAAAAAGAATTGATTGAATCGTTCCAGCCGGGAAGCCACGGCTCTACATTTGGTGGAAACTTCATCGCAATGGCTTCAGCAAATGCGACACTTAAGAAAATTATGGATCCGTCATTTTTACAAGCTGTTGAAGAAAAAGGAAAGAGTCTTGTTCAAAAGCTGGAAGATGCTTTATATGGACATGAACTTGTAAAGGAAATAAGAGGAAAAGGACTTTTAATCGGAATTGAATGTAGTGAACAAGTGACAGATCTTATCAATACAGCTAGAGAAAATAAACTGCTTGTTTTACCTGCGGGTCCTAATGTTATTCGATTACTGCCGCCTCTAAATGTGACAGAGGAAGAAATGGACACGGCTGTTGCTATTTTAAAAGAAACATTTTCAACATATAAAAAGTGAACATTTTTATATATTGATGCATAAAAATACTAAAAGATATATAATTATACTATTAACTGGAACGAAAATAATCGAAAGGAAGTGGTTTTTAAATGGGTGGAGTTATGACAAAGCAGAAAAAAGATTTCTTGAACTTATTAGATTACACTGGAGAAGAAATTTTAGAACTCATTAATGAAGCAATTGAATTAGAGAAAAATCCAATTCAAAACG
Organism: Metabacillus fastidiosus NBRC 101226; assembly: GCF_001591625.1. GTDB lineage: Bacteria > Bacillota > Bacilli > Bacillales > Bacillaceae > Metabacillus > Metabacillus fastidiosus. The sequence continues at coordinate 18,531 of NZ_BCVG01000002.1, read as the reverse complement.
TACTTGCTGGAAAAACATTAGCGATGATTTTTGAGAAGTCTTCAACTAGAACAAGAGTATCTTTTGAAACAGGAATGTATCAATTAGGCGGAAATGCACTCTATTTAAATAGCCAGGATACGCAAATTGGCAGAGGAGAACCGATTGAGGATACGGCAAAGGTTCTTTCAGGCTATGTTGATGGTATCATGATCCGTACATTTGAACATTCAAAAGTGGAAGAACTTGCGAAGCATGCAAGCATTCCAGTTATTAATGGATTAACTGACTTTTCTCATCCATGCCAGGCTCTTGCAGATTTAAAAACCATTTTAGATTTAAAGGGAAAATTCAAAGGCCTTAAAACAACTTATTTAGGTGACGGTAACAATGTTGCCCATTCATTAATGATCGGTTGTGCGAAGGTTGGAATGGATTTTGCAATCGGTTGTCCGAAAGGATATGAGCCTGATAGTGAAGTTGTAGAAAAAGCAAAGGCAATCGGCGCTGAAACTGGTGCAACGATTACAGTTACAAATGATCCAACAATCGCAGTATTGAATGCGGATATCATTTATACAGATGTATGGGCAAGCATGGGGCAGGAAAGTGAGCAAAAAGAAAGAGAACTTGCATTTGCAGATTTCCAAGTTAATTCAAAATTAACAGCCTATGCAAAGGAAGATTATCATTTCCTACATTGTCTTCCAGCGCATCGTGAGGAAGAAGTAACAGCAGAAATTATTGACGGCCCACATTCAGCTGTATTCCCGCAAGCGCATAATCGCCTGCATGTCCAAAAAGCATTATTGAAAAAATTATTAGCATAAAAGAATAGGTATAGCGAAATGACGGAACCATTAGAGGTTTCGTCATTTTTTATATTAAAATAAAAAAGCCTAGATATTTCTAGACTTTTTCACTGTTCTTCAAGTGAAAATTAATACAACTGCCCCGACAATGAAGCAGTACATAGAAAAATAAACTAAATTTCCTTTTTCCATAATGCTCATAAACGATTTTAATGAGAAGTAGGAAGCGATGAGTGAAGCAAAGAAAGCGGCTGTATAAGATAAAATAAGTTCAGTTATTCTTGGATCATTTAAAAGGTCAGATATACTTAAAATCAAGCCGCTAAAGCTAACATGAGGAAAGAAAATTTTAATGTGGTTTCCTGCTTCATTCCGAGCGATATTGCCGCAACAATTGCAGCACCTGGCCATGCCGGGAATTAATGCAACAGTTTGTGCAAGGTTAATAATGATCGCATCTTTTACGGTTACATCCCATTATTTTTTGGCCTCGTAAATTACGGATAAACCAAAGTGTGAATTCGGTAATAACTATATGTGACAGCTACAGGCTCTACTCCTTATTTGAATACACTGGTGTGTCTTCAAATAAAGCACTGATAACTCCAGCAGGAATAGTAGCAATGTAAATGTTCGATCATTCATGAAAATTTAAGAGCTTGGAAATACTACAAACGATTGATTGAATGATTATTTAGGAGGGATTATTATGGGTCAGCAACATCGCTTTCGTCCTGGTCAAAAAGCACCGAATAACGGAATTTATGTTGAAGTAGGTGAGACCGGTGACAATGTAACTAAACCGAGACAAATTCGTTTAAAAGCGGGAGATCAGTTCCCCGAGGCAGCAAACCATAATAGACAATGGACATATAAGCGTAAACCATAAAAATGAAAAAAGTGTTATATTTGTAAAAAACCCTACTTTCTTGAAGTAGGGTTTTTAGATTTAAAGAAAGTGTAATCATTTTTTTCATATAACTTAAATACGAAAGTTTTTTACCATTTCTTAATGTTGCTCACCAGAGTGTTCCTTCACTGGAATAACCTCTGCGATAATGAAAATAAGAACAGTTACAATGACAGAGAGTACTGTTGCTATTTTAAAATCATATACACCGCCAGACATTGAAGAAACAACGTACGCCATCATTTGAACTAATAAAAAGGACCAAAAAAACGTCATAAAAAAACGCAATATAACTCACCTCTATTTCTAGACAATTCTCATTTTATTCTATCATATTATTGTTAAACAAAAAAATAATTTTATGCTTCATATGTGACGGTTTGTTCAATTTTCCAGTAGAAAAAGGAAGCAAGGCTATATTAATACGTTCAAAATTACATATTACGATGAGTGTTTTCTTGGAAAAAGGTATAGTAAAAATAAAAGAATATGCCCTTTATTCATAAAAGACAGGACAAAATCCCATTCTTTTTAAAAATGTATACATACAGTATTAGGGAATAGAAAGTTTAATGCAAGAAAGGTGGTGGGCAAGTGATGGATATTACAGAGCGTTTTTTTCAGTTAGGAAGTGAGTGGAATGTCATTCATTTACCGGAAAAGCCGAGTGGGTTTGGAGTATTAATTATTGGAGACCGCTCCCATTTTGTTAATGAAAAAACGAGTTTTTCCCTTCAACACTATGGGAGAAACCAATTATTAACAGTATTTAGAAATAAAGGTTATACGGTATTTTCATCAAATTTGTATAACCAAAACTGGGGGAGTCCGAACGCGGTTATACTTGCAAAGCAGCTTTATCAAGTCGTCTTGCGAAAAGAAATTTTAAATGAGCGGATACACATTTTAGCTGAAGGAATGGGAGCATTAGTTGCACTGCAACTAATGGAAGAACTAAAAGATAAAATCCGCTCTGTTGCAATGTTAAATCCTTGCCTGGACCTCCAAGCCCATTTGAAAAATGAAAAAGACAATAAGTTTTTCTACAAGCGCCTTCTAAAAGAAATATCCTCTGCATATGAAATGGATGTAAGAGATGTTCCTAATTTCAACTTCAAAGAAATGGATAGTTATAAATCATCTTTACCAGTTCAAATTTGGCAGAAGATGAACGAAGCATATTTCCTCTCCTCACATAACAGTAAGAAGTACGAAATACTAAGGAGGAAGCGAGGGTATCCAATACAATTAATTTATCATTTAGGTGATAATCAGTACCGGGTTAACCATTCCATTATGAAATTTTTCAAGGAACATGAAACAGTATTATAGCAGTCGTATATTTACTTCGCATAACTCGTAATAAGTCTTTTCAGGAAGAGTAGTTCAATCAGGAGGGGGCATCCAAAGTCCCTTGCTGATTGAAGGTTTGAATAATTCTAAACGAATTATAAGGAGGAAATATATTGTTCCATCATGTTGCAGTTTTTGGTGTGCATACTTCTGCTGGTTTTAAACTTTGTGAATTTTTTATAAATGCAGGAACAGAAGTAGATGCAATTATTACTGATCAGAAGGAAATGGCAGAAGAAAGACTTATGTTGATTGGAAGAAATGCTTTACTAAAGGTTCATGAGCAAATTGATTTTGATGAAGTTAATTCAAAAAATGATTTCATTTATTATTGCTGTGATGAGAAATCAGAGTATATTTCGGAGAGATTTAATGAGAATTCTCCATCTAATATCATTATTTTGAAAGTAATGGATGATGAGCAAGAGGACATTTCTGATGAGGTAATACAAGCTATTATTAATGAATCTGAGATAAATGAAAAGTATAAAATTATTCATATACAAAATGGAAGAATAGTAGATAATTAAATGAAAAGTATACGAAAAATAGATAATAATTCAAATAAAATAGGAAGAAATAGAAACATCTACTTGTACATTCAAACTTTAACAGGCTAAAATGAATAGGAACTTATTTTGATTTTAAAAGAGGGAGTGCTTGCCCATGTTGAAGTATCTTGGACTAGTTCCCATCCTTCTTCTATTATTGCTTGGATGTAGTCAAGCTACGTCAACTGGTAAACTTCATAAAGTTGGACTTTTAGTTCCTGAAACAATCAATGACCAAGTTTGGGGTACAAAGGGCTATAAAGGTTTACTGAAAATTCAATCAGAATTTAATGTTGATGTGTTTTATAAAGAAGGTATGGACAATGAACAGGCTGTCCGTCAAGCTGTTGACGAGTTTAGAACAAAAGGTGTTAATCTCGTTTTCGGGCACGGTAGCGAATATGAATCTTTTTTTAATAGTATAAGCAAAGATTATCCAGATATTCATTTTGTCTTCTTTAATGGTGAGACAGAGAATTCAAATGTTACAAGTTTGAATTTTGAATCGAATGCAATGGGATTTTTTGCAGGAATGGTTGCTGGAAAAATGACAAAGGCTAATCATGTCGGCATATTAGCTTCATTCGAATGGCAGCCCGAAGTGGATGGTTATTTCGAAGGTGCTTATTATCAAAATCAAGCTGTTGATGTTAATATAAAATTTGTGGAGCACTGGGATGATGTACATAAAGCATTACAGCTTCTTGATGAGATGATTCAAGAGGGAGTCGATGTTGTTTACGTAGCTGGTGACGGTTATAATGTTCCTGCAATAGAAAAACTGAAAGCAGAAGGTCTATTTGCAATTGGTTATATTTCTGATCAATCAGACCTTGGTGAAGGTGCTGTTTTAACAAGTACAGTTCAGCATGTTGACAAACTGTATGAGCTAATTGCGAAAAAATTCAATTCAAATGAACTTAAAAGTGGAACATTATATTTTGATTTTCAAGATGATGTCATTAGCTTAGGTCAATTTAGTCCGCTTGTTGAAGAGTCTTTTGTTAAAGAACTGGAAAAATCTATAGAAAACTATAAAAAGACAGGGAAACTGCCTAATCAATAATAAAGGAGTAGTAGAATATGCAGCAACATCCAAAAACAATGGAATTTATGCAAATTGCAATGAAATACTTACCAGAAGCAAAACAGAAATTAGATGAAACGGGGATTGAATTATCTCTTGAAACAATTCAGCCAATGATGGAATTATTTACAAAAGTGATGGCTGAAGCTTATGAACTTGGAAAACAAGATGTTGAAAACAAATAAAAGCTGCCTAACTGGTAGCTTTTATTTTTTCTTTTTTATGAAGTTTACGATTGGTGATAAATGCTCTAATACAGGCTTTAAATTATTAATTGAAGTCATAATATCATCAATCTGTCCCATAAGATGAAGATAATTTATTTCATCTGGTTCTTCTTTTATTTCTTCTTTTTGTACAGGTAGTCTATTTCTTTTTTTATAGTTCGTACCAAACATAAGTTTAGTAAATCGGTCTTCCTGTTCTTCAGTTATTTCCGTATTTTCAAGAGCATCTTCTTTTTTATTTATGAATCCATTAGACATTATGTCCACCAACTTTCCTTTAGCTCTTTATTAACTAGTTTATGCTCTCTTTTGAGAAAGGATATAGATAGAAGCACAAAGTAAAATAATTGATCATTTAGTGAAGAAAATAACAATATTGAAAAAGCGATAAAAATGCGTTAGAATTAGTACCAAGTCATAATAATTGATAATAAACTCATTTAGGGAGTTGGAAATATGCACGCTGGAGTAATAGGGGTTGGTCGGTACACACCCGAGAAAGTCGTTACAAATTTTGATTTAGAAAAGATTGTAGATACATCTGATGAATGGATTCGGACAAGAACAGGTATTGAAGAAAGAAGAATTGCTGAAGATGATATTAATACGTCAGATATGGCTTATTTTGCTGCACAGAAAGCTTTAGAAAATGCAGGGATTTCTGCCGAAGATTTAGATTTAATTTTAGTTGCGACAGTAACACCAGATCATCCATTTCCAACAGTTGCTTGTATGCTTCAAGAGAAATTAGGAGCAAAAAAAGCAGCGGCGATGGATGTCAGTGCAGCCTGTGCAGGATTTATGTATGGAATGATTACTGCAAAACAATTTATTGAGCCTGGCATATATAAAAATGTGCTTGTAGTAGGCGCAGAAAAACTGTCAAAAGTAACAAACTGGGAAGATCGTAACACAGCTGTTCTTTTTGGTGATGGAGCAGGTGCGGTCGTAATGGGACCGGTATCTGAAGATAAAGGGATTCTTTCATTTGAATTAGGGGCTGACGGTACAGGCGGTAAACATTTATATCAGGATGAACATATTATTATGAATGGCCGTGAAGTGTTTAAGTTTGCTGTTAGACAAATGGGTGAATCAAGTGTTAATGTACTAGAAAAAGCAGGTTTGACAAAGGAAGATGTTGATTTTCTAATTCCGCATCAAGCGAATATTCGCATTATGGAAGCAGCTCGTACGAGACTCGAGCTTCCGGAAGAAAAAATGTCTAAAACAGTTCATAAATATGGGAATACCTCTGCAGCTTCTATTCCAATTTCACTCGTTGAAGAAGTGGAAGCAGGAAAAATTAAAGACGGTGATCTAATTGTAATGGTAGGATTCGGTGGAGGTTTGACATGGGGCGCAATTGCGCTGCGCTGGGGTAAATAATTTTAGAAATAATCATTTTATAGAGACGAGGTGCCGTTATGGAGAAAAGACGAGTTGTTGTAACAGGGATAGGAGCAGTAACTCCACTCGGGAACGATGTAAATACAACTTGGGAAAATGCTAAAAAGGGAGTATCAGGTGTAGGTGTTTTAACACGAATTAATCCAGATAATTATCCTGCAAAAGTAGCAGCAGAATTAAAAGATTTTGATGTTGAACAATTTATGGATAAAAAAGATGCGAGAAAAATGGACCGCTTTACACAATATGCTGTTGCGGCTTCATTCATGGCAGTGAAAGATGCTGATTTAGAAATTACAGATGAAATCGCACCGCGTGTTGGTGTATGGGTTGGATCTGGAATTGGCGGAATGGAAACATTTGAAAATAACTACCGTACGTTGCTTGAAAAAGGAGCAAAACGTGTAAGTCCGTTTTTCGTACCAATGATGATTCCGGATATGGCTACTGGACAAATATCAATTGCACTTGGTGCAAAAGGAGTAAACTCTTGTACGGTTACAGCTTGTGCCACTGGAACGAACTCAATCGGTGATGCTTTTAAAGTAATCGAAAGAGGAGACGCTGATGTCATGGTGACTGGCGGAACAGAAGCGCCAATTACCGAATTATCTTATGCGGGATTCTGTGCGAATAAAGCTTTATCTACAAATCATGATCCAAAAACGGCGAGTAGACCTTTTGATGCAAATCGGGATGGCTTCGTGATGGGTGAAGGTGCAGGAGTAATCATATTAGAAGAACTTGAGCATGCATTAGCAAGAAATGCAACGATTTATGCAGAAATTGTCGGCTACGGTGCAACAGGAGATGCTTATCATATTACAGCTCCAGCTCCAGGTGGAGAAGGCGGAGCAAGAGCAATGAGAATGGCTCTTGAAACAGGCGGTCTTAAACCTGAAGATATTGATTATATTAATGCACACGGTACGAGCACGCCTTATAATGATAAATTTGAAACATTGGCAATTAAAGAAGTGTTTGGCGATCATGCGAATAAAGTTGCCATTAGTTCAACAAAATCAATGACTGGACATTTATTAGGAGCTGCTGGTGGAGTGGAAGCAATTTTCTCCGTTCTTGCAATTAAAGAGGGGATCATTCCTCCAACAATTAATTTAGAAACTCCAGATCCTGAATGTGACCTTGATTATGTTCCAAATGAAGCGCGAAAGCAGGAAGTAAATGTAGCTTTAAGTAATTCATTAGGATTCGGCGGACATAACGCTACGATTATTTTTAAAAAATATGCGAAATAAATGAGAAGCTTGCCCTCATCAAAAATGAGGGCAAGTTTTTTCTATTTTTAAATGTTATTCTTGACGATAAATTATCACTTCTCTTAATAAAATTAAATTTTTATCACCATCATATATAACCATCATACACTGCTATTAAAAAGAGGTGCTGATGATGGCTATTATTTCTACGCATAAGTGGCTGAAGAAAAATCCAGATGAGCAAAAAATTTGTAAGGAGCTTGTTTCGTATTTTCACTCGCTGAATGAAAAGGAAATTTCAAATCTTTTACATAGTTTTGGAATGTATAAAAACTCTGCGAGCTTGCCTCAAACCATTCAGGAGCTGGAAGAGAAACATATATGGAGCCTCGTTCGAAAAGAAGCAGAAGATCTAAAAACAGAGTGGAGCGGGCCGGACATACCGATTTTTATCTTTCCGACTGATGAGCGAAACAGAAAGATAATGAAAGAATACAAAGGAAGAGCTGGATTAGCTTTTAAAGATAAAATTTTCTTATTTATTTCTCCAAAAGCAAAAAAGGAAGATATAAAATCTCTGCTTACACATGAGTATCATCATACTTGCAGATTGGCTAGAGTAAAGAAAGAAGAATCTATGTTTCATTTACTAGATGTAATCATAATGGAAGGTTTGGCTGAATATGCTGTTTTAGAAAGACTAAGTGGAGAACATCTTGCTCTATGGACATCATATTATAAGGAAGAACAGGCAGTGCGCTTTTTGAAAAATATCATTTTACCAAATCAGTTTTTAAAAAGAGATGATCATAAATTTACAGAAATTATGTACGGTAGAGGTTTTTATCCGAAAATGCTAGGTTATTTTGTTGGTTTCCATATCGTAAAAAAATATAGTGAGAAAACAGGCAGGAAAACCGCTGATATGTTTGAAATAGATGCAGCTGAGTTCACTAGATACCTACTATGAGAGAAATGAAAAAATTACCTATAATTTTTACTTCAAAGAATAAATTCTGTATATTCTGCCTATACTGAGTGACAAATAGGTTGTTGAAGTGAGGGATGGAAATATGTTATTTCTTCATGATGTATGGGTTAATTGGTTTGAAGGAGAAGAAAATGGTTATAATGTCTGTCATTTTCATGAATGGAGGAAAGATGACAGTGTTGAACTGCTAGATCAAGTCCCGCTTATAAAAGTTAGTACACTTCTTTTCGATTATATTGAAAATGACTTAGCAGAGCTTCCTCCTAGTTTATTAAAAGATATTTATCAAAAAGCGTACATAAGAAAAAATCACGAGGAAATTACTCTGGACTACTGTTTTGTAGTAACGGATGGAAAAGGTATTTTAGTTGTTGATACGATAGGCTACACAATTCCAGTTCGGAAAAGCAGAATTATTCCGCGACAAGAGCAGCTTGTATATGAAATGGTTAAAGGTGTACAAGCAGAAGATTACTCGGTTGAATACGAACGCGACATAGAGAAAAAATATCATATTCTATCATTATCACCTGAAAATATGCGCGGTTTAACGAGAAAAGAACGTCAGTTAAAGCAATTATTATTTATGGCTCTTGATCAATTACATTCAACGAAAAATACAGCAGAAGTAAAGTATTGGTATACGGAATGGAATCCTACTATGTATGAGGATATCCAGCATCAATCGTTTCATGATGTATGGGAACAGCTATATGGAGAAACACTACCAGGCTGGACACCAAAACATGCCCAATTATGTGAACGTTTAATTAAAGGACAGCCGTTTTTTGAAAAGCTTTGGGAAATGGAGCACGAATCAAAAGTGAATTAAGTGAGATAAGGCGGTGTCAGGAATTCAATTTCTTCATGCCGCTTTATTTTTATTTAATGAAACAATGCAAGTAGCCGGGGCAGATAGTTTACCTATTTACTAAGATATGTTTTAAATCTTCGTTTCCGTTTCTATTAATCGAGCGGTATGATAGAGTCTGAATAATATGGTGCTGCCTTTCTTGAATATCTTCTAGTTAATGAGTTCTTTTCTTCCATTGTATTAGCATCCTTTTTAATATTAGTAATATCGTTTTCCGTATTCTTTCTTTTATTTTTATACTTTTCTCCCCAAATTAAAATAAAATTCAATTTCTTTTTTATCTCTTCTTATAGCTAATCCTATCATATCTTTGTTAAAAAAAGTAAAACCCCCACAAAGATAAAATAACGTTTGTGAGGGCAGCTTATTATTTTCGTTTTCTTCCCAATCCCATTGCATTTTCCATTTTTTTAATCATTTTGCTAGCCTGTCTATTTGCTTTTTCTGCACCTTCGTCAAGAATTCGATCAAGCTCATCGGATTCCATCAATTGCTTGTATCTTTCTTGAATTGGTGTTAATGCTTTTATGACTACTTCTGCAAGGCCCGACTTAAACTCTCCGTATCCTTTTCCTTCATATTTTTTCTCAATGTCTTCAATTGATTCATTTTCTAAAATAGAGTAAATAGAAAGGAGATTAGACACACCTGGTTTATTTTCTTTATCATACTTTACAATTCCATCAGAGTCCGTAACAGCACTTTTAATTTTTTTCTCAATCTGTTTTGGATCATCAAGCAAAGTAATGAATGCTTTTTGGTTTGCATCTGATTTACTCATTTTCTTTGTCGGCTCTGCAAGCGACATAATACGGGCACCAATCTTCGGAATACGCACTTCTGGAATAGTGAAAATATCGTTATATTTTTTATTAAAACGTTCTGCAAGATCACGAGTAAGCTCTAGATGCTGCTTTTGATCCTCACCAACTGGAACGATATCTGTATTGTATAAAAGAATATCACCAGCCATTAAAGGCGGATATGTTAAAAGTCCTGCAACAACTGCTTCTTTTCCTGCTGATTTATCTTTAAATTGTGTCATTCTTTCAAGTTCACCGATATAAGCAACACATTGAAGCATCCAGCCTGCCTGAGCATGTGCAGGGACTTCTGATTGAATAAATAAAGTTGCTTTTTCAGGATCAAGTCCTACAGCAATATATAAGGCAGCAAGACTGCGTATATTTTTTCTAAGCTCAAGGCGGTCTTGCGGAACTGTTATTGCATGTTGGTCAACGATACAGAAATAACAATTATAATCATTTTGCAGTTCTACAAATTGTTTCATAGCTCCTATATAATTTCCTAAAGTGACTGAGCCGCTCGGCTGAATACCGGAGAAAATTGTTTTCATTTTTAAAAACTCCTTTTTAAATATAAAATTTTTGTGCCAAGCTGATTTAAATTTTAAGTTTATTAAAATGAGCAGAGCACTTATATTTTTCTTGAAAAACACAAAAAAGACCCACTCATCCCATATACAGGGACGATGGACCGTGGTGCCACCCTAATTATTTCTAAATTAGAAATCACTTTTATCCTTTAACGCGGAGAATGTACGTTCATACCTACTATCAGTTCAGTATGACTGCTCGAAAGTCCATTCCATATTAGCCATTACCCATTTCCACCGATCATGGGTTCTCTAAAAATGACTTACAATATGTACTAATCTTTGTCATAGCATTCTTATTTTTTAATTCATTATAAAATTTACAACTGGAAAATGCAAATTTCTTATTCATATAAAGTGAAACTTCTATTAGGGCGGGGCCTCACTTTCCCATTGATAGTTAGTTGAAACAATCGGACCTCACCTATTTCCTCGCTTAGTTACAACTTGAGGTGGGAGTCTTACTGCCTGTTAAGGCTGGGATGAATAATGAATAAAGAGGCAGAAGAGCATAATGAAAAAAAGTGTTAGTCCACTAATAAGAATCGGGACTTGGTTAAATGTAATAACTTTAGACAATGGAATCATATTTTCAGACTCCCGTCTTGATAAATATTTTCCATTGGTAGTAAAGAAGCGGCGGAATCCGAGAGTGATCCCATCATAAAAACCGCTTTTTACAGTTATGGTAAGCAAGGTAAGAAAGAGGTAAGCCCCGCTAATAAAAAAAGTCGAATTGATGAATAATAATAAAGAGATTTTTCCGTGAAAAATAAATGGAAGAAAAATCGCTAGAACTAGAGAAACAGCAATGATAATAATAGTTTTCTTCATAAATACTTCATCCTTCACCCTTCACTGTAAAAAATTCCTTGTTAATCATTATATTAAAATAAAAGCAGAAAGCAAAATGGAATAAATAATTTACTTTTAACAGATAATTTAGAAATATACAGGTTATTTTATTTATCATAATAGCCGTCATTAGATTTTTAGAAATATAAGGAGGCTTTTACATAATGAAAAGACAAAAGCTCATTTTAATTTTAGTTGTTTCTCTCGTTTTTAGTATATTTGTAACGGCATGTGGAAATGGAAATAATGGAAATGAGAAAGGTACGGCAGGTAAAACAGCGGCACAGGAATTAAAAGCTTTGGAGCTGCAGTCTATCCCTTCGATGGACAGTGTGATGGCACAAGATACTGTTAGTTTTACAACAATGAATAATGTAATGGAAGGATTATATAGGCTTGATCCTGATCAAAATGTTGTTGAAGGAATGGCTGAGGGTGAACCGGAAGTAAGTAAAGACGGTACTGTTTATACATTTAAAATAAGGAACACAAAGTGGTCGAATGGTGATCCTGTTACTGCAAATGATTTCGTTTATGCATGGCAAAGAGCGATTGATCCAAAAATTGCTTCTCCTTATGGACCGTATATGATGGACGGAAAGATTAAAGGAGCAGCAGAAATTTCGGCTGCTGGTGCAAATAAGACAGACTATGATGTGTCATCGCTAGGTGTAAAAGCAGTTGATGATAAAACACTTCAAGTGACATTAGAAAGACCAATTCCATATTTCAAATCTTTAATGGCATTTCCTACATTTTATCCGCAAAATAAAAAGTTTGTAGAAGAACAAGGTGAAGATTACGGAAAAACTGCGGATAATCTCGTATTTAATGGACCGTTTGTCTTATCTGATTGGAAAGGAAGTACAGCAGCGGAATGGACATATTCCAAAAATAAAGATTATTGGGATGCTGATACAGTAAAACTTGAAAAAGTTCAATGGAATGTACTGAAAGACCCTCAAGCGGCAGCAAATGCACTTGAAACCGGTGAAGCAGATATTACACCGAAGCTTTCTTCTGATATTGTTCCGCAATATGAAGATGATAAAAGATTAGTGAAATGGTTGGAACCTACTGTATTCTGGCTAAAAATGAATCAAAAAGATAATAAGGCATTACAAAATACAGATATTCGCAAGGCGGTTGCACAGGCAATTAATAAAAAAGATTTTGTAGACAGCATTTTAAATAATGGTTCAATAGTCGCTAACTATGCTGTTCCGCGGGAATTTGTTAAAAATGAAGAAACAGGAAAAGACTTCAGAGAAATAAATGGGGATAAATTATTGCCATACAATGTGGATAATGCGAAAAAAGCTTGGGATAAAGGACTGGCTGCTATAGGCACTGAAGCAGTGGAATTAAGATATTTAACGGATGACACAGAAAATGCGAAAAAAACAGCTGAGTATATTAAAAATCAATTGGAAACAAATTTACCTGGTTTAACTCTGAAAGTAGAGAGTGTACCATTCAGCGTGCGAATTGATCGGGAAAACAGCCAGGATTATGATCTTCAAATGGCAGGATGGGGTCCTGATTACTTGGATCCAATGACTTTTTCTGACTTATGGTTAACTGGCGGCGGTAATAATAAAATGAACTACTCGAATTCCAAGTACGATCAGCTTGTAAAAGATGCTCAGACAACATTGGCGCAAAAACCGGTCGAGCGCTATGAAGCTCTTGCCAAAGCAGAGAAAGTTTTATTGGAGGAAGATGCGGCTATTGCTCCTATTTATCAACGATCTTCCAATTTATTAGTATCTGAAAAGGTGGAAAACTTTACTCATCATTTAGTTGGACCGGAGTACAGCTATAAATGGACATCTGTGAAATAAATTTTAAATAAAAGGAGGCTGTCTCTCAAATTAGAAATGTCAGATTTCTCTTACCGTATATGTAAGAAGAGAGGAGACATGATGAACGAGGGAGCCTTCTTTTTCACTTTGCTTATTTAGGAGTTGCTATTCATGCTGAGATATTTAGCCAGCCGTATCTTTTATATGATTATTACTTTATTTTTAATTGCAACATTTACTTTCTTTTTGATGAAAATAATTCCAGGAACACCTTTTGCGAATGCGAGCAAGCTAACAGAAGCACAGCGGGCGATTATGATTAATAAATATGGGCTTGATGAACCAATCCCTGTTCAATATATGAATTATATGGTGAATCTATTGAAAGGTGATTTAGGTGTATCATTCCAGTTTAATAACGTCGGTGTAACAGAAATTTTGATGAATAGTATAGGACCGTCAGCCACACTTGGATTCCAGGCAATTTTTTTTGGAACATTTTTTGGAATTATTCTTGGTGTAATTGCTGCTTTAAAGCAAAATACGATAGCTGATTACAGTGCCACATTTATTGCTGTTCTCGGGAAATCCATTCCTTCCTTTGTTTTTGCTGGACTTTTGCAATATTATATCGCTGTGAAATTAGGATGGTTTCCAGTTGCATTTTGGCGGGGGCCTGAATATACGGTTCTTCCGACAATTGCTTTAGCGATGTTCCCGCTTGCGACAGCAGCGAGATTTATCCGGACAGAAATGATTGAAGTATTGGCATCAGACTATATTGTACTTGCAAAAGCAAAAGGAGCAAGCTCATTTGAAGTTGCCTTTAAACACGCACTTAGGAATGCGTTAATCCCCGTTATTACAGTATTAGGACCGTTGGTCGTCAGCTTAATGACAGGTTCACTCGTAGTGGAAAAAATATTTGGTATACCAGGGCTCGGGGAGCAATTTGTTAAATCAATTACAGTGAACGATTACCCTGTTATTATGGGAACGACGATTTTATTTGCTGTTCTTTTCGTTATCGTTATTTTAGTAGTGGACCTTCTGTATGGATTGATTGATCCGCGGATTCGATTGGCAGGAGGGAAAAAATAATGGACAAAGAAATATTTACACCCGCAAAGCTTGATTTGGAGAAAAGGGGAGAAATATCCAAACCAAGTTTGAGTTATTGGCAGGATGCTTGGCTTCGTGTGAAAAAAAATAAGGCAGCGATTATCAGTTTCGTTCTTCTAATTTTACTGACGATTATGGCACTTATCGGGCCAAATATTAATGGTCATAGTTATAATGAACAAAATTTAAAACATTCTAATTTACCTCCCAAAGTCCCTGGATTAGAGAATATTAGTTGGCTGCCATTTGATGGGGAGCTAACGAGGAAAAATGGCGTTGTTTATAATGCGTACGAACAAAAGAATGTGAAAGAATATTATTGGTTAGGTACAGACAGTCTGGGAAGAGATTTATTTACGAGGTTATGGAGTGGGACAAGAATATCTTTATATATTGCCGTATTAGCTGCACTTATTGATATGGTAATTGGTGTTGTTTACGGTGCTGTCTCAGGATTTTTTGGTGGGAAAGTTGATAATGTTATGCAGAGAATTACAGAAATACTAGTAGGTATTCCAAATTTAGTTATTGTTATTTTAATGATTATCGTACTAGAGCCTGGAATTATGTCTATTACAATTGCACTTACAATTACCGGATGGGTTGGAATGGCAAGGGTCGTTCGCGCGCAAGTGTTAAAGCTGAAAAATCAGGAATATGTTTTAGCAGCGAGAACATTGGGACTATCCAAAGGGAAAATTATTTGGAAGCATCTTCTTCCAAATTTAGCTGGTGTCATTATTATTAATACGATGTTCACTGTGCCGAATGCAATATTTTTTGAAGCATTTTTAAGTTTTGTCGGTTTAGGATTACAGCCACCTCTCGCTTCATTAGGTACATTGATTGATGAAGGTTTTAAAGTATTACAGCTATATCCATATCAAATGATTATTCCGGCAATCGTTATCAGTTTAATTATGATCTGTTTTAATATGATTGCAGATGGACTAAGAGATGCATTAGATCCGAAAATGCGCGATTAAAAGGGTGGTATAAAACATAATGGAAAAAATTCTTGAAGTAAATGATTTACGTATATCATTTTTTACATTTTCCGGAGAAGTGCAAGCAATTCGCGGGGTAGACTTTCATCTATTGAAAGGAGAAACGCTTGCAATTGTCGGTGAATCCGGTTCAGGTAAATCAGTCACATCAAAAGCAATTATGAGGCTTTTACCAGAATCCAATTCGAAAATTAAAAATGGAGAGATTTTATTTGAAGGGAAAGATTTAACGAAACTGTCTGATAAAGAAATGCAAAAAATCCGTGGACAGGATATATCAATGATTTTCCAAGATCCGATGACTTCATTGAACCCGACGATGAAGATTGGAAAACAAATTATCGAACCAATTGTAAAACATCAAAAACTAAGCAAATCAGCAGCAAAACGCAAAGCACTTGATTTATTGAATCTTGTTGGTATTCCAAATCCGGAAATCCGCTTTAATCAGTACCCTCATCAATTTTCCGGTGGAATGAGACAAAGAGTTGTCATCGCGATTGCACTTGCTTGTAATCCGAAAATTTTAATTGCTGATGAACCAACAACAGCTCTTGATGTAACCATTCAGGCACAAATTCTTGAATTAATGAAAGATCTGCAAAAAAAGATTGAAACATCTATTATTTTTATTACCCATGATCTTGGTGTTGTTGCCAATGTTGCTGACAGAGTAGCGGTTATGTATGGAGGGAAGCTTGTAGAAATCGGAACAGTCGATGAAGTTTTCTATAATCCGCAGCATCCCTATACATGGGGATTAATTAGTTCGATGCCGACCCTTGATACGAAAGAAGAGGAGCTATATGCCATTCCAGGTACACCTCCGAATCTTTTATATCCTCCAAAAGGTGATGCGTTTGCTCCACGGAATGAGTATGCAATGAAAATTGATTTAGAAGAGCAGCCGCCGATGTTCCAAGTATCACCTACACATTATGCTGCAACATGGCTATTACATTCAGATGCACCGAAAGTAGAACCGCCTGCTGAAGTAAAGAGGCGCCAGATCGAATTTCAAGCGGGAGGAGGCAAGTAAATTGGCACAAGCAGAGAAATTAGTAGAAATTAAACAGTTAAAGCAATATTTTAATATCGGTAAGCCGAATGAAGTAAAGGCTGTGGATAATGTTTCTTTTACGATATATAAAGGAGAAACTTTAGGATTAGTAGGTGAATCAGGATGCGGAAAATCAACAACCGGCAGAACGATTATTCGTTTGTACGATGCAACAGACGGGGAAGTGTTGTTTAATGGGGAAAATGTGCATGGGAAAAAATCGAAGGAAGAATTGAAAAAATTTAATCGGAAAATGCAAATGATTTTCCAAGATCCACAAGCATCATTGAATCCGCGTATGAAAGTTTCAGATATTATCGCAGAAGGAATTGATATTCATGGGTTGGCGAAATCAAAAGAAGAGCGAATGGGGAAAGTATATGATCTTCTTGAAACAGTCGGTTTAAATAAAGAGCATGCAAATCGCTATCCGCATGAGTTCAGCGGAGGACAGCGTCAAAGGATCGGTATTGCACGTGCATTGGCCGTAGAGCCTGAATTTATTATCGCGGACGAACCGATCTCTGCACTTGATGTATCGATACAGGCACAGGTTGTTAATTTAATGAAAAAACTGCAAAAGGAAAAGGCGTTAACGTATTTATTTATCGCTCATGATTTATCAATGGTGAAATATATTAGTGACAGGATCGGTGTTATGTATTTTGGCAAGCTCGTTGAACTCGCTGAGGCAAATGAATTATATAATAATCCAATTCACCCTTATACAAAGTCATTATTATCTGCTATTCCTCTTCCAGATCCAATCTATGAAAGATCGAGAGTAAGAAGAACGTATGATCCGAAAGAGCATGGATATAAGCCTGATGAAGAACTCGAATTCCGTGAAGTAAAGCAAGGACATTTTGTTATGTGTTCGGAAGCTGAGTTTAAAAAATATACAGAAAAATAAAAGATGCCAGCTTAGGGGGAGGTTGTTTAGATAGTTATTTTATTCCCCGATTGTCTCCTCTCTCTACTCCCCTCGTGTTTAACTTTACGCTTATCATTCTCTTGTATTTTCACAGAAAATAGGAAATAAAACCTGTTCTAATTTATCTGCAGTCTGATACTATTAGAAAGTAGTTACTAATTAGCCGTAAACAGAAGGGATGATACGATGTTTAAAAAGATCGCTGCAGATGCTTTAGGCTTGTCTGATATTGGGACTATTATTAAGCCTGCTGATTATGATAAAACTGATGCTGATGATTATGTGATGCATGAAGATGATGAAAAAATTTATTTTTTAATTAAAACGAAAGCAGATGAATATTGTTTTACAAATTTAGCACTCATCCACGTGGACGGTGAAAGCGCCATTTCATCAAAGCGAACTTTAAAACGTTATCCTTATTCACAGCATAAAATTTCTAATGTTATGCTCGAAACAGCAGGAAAAATTGATATGGATGTAGAGATTAAATTTAATCTTGGTAACCAAAATTACGATATCGATGTTAGAAAAGATCAAATTGAAGAATTAAAAGATTTATATAAAGCATTGCTCCGAATTTCAGAGATTACCCATGAAAATGAAATTATTATGGATATGGCAGGAGAAAGCTTAAATAAAGCAGTTACTGTTCTTCATAATTCAAGAACGAATGAAGTTAATATTTCTAATCAGTATAAAGAATTAACTGAATTCGGGTTTACTTGGCTGACATCAGTTCGTGAACAATATCATGAAAAAGACTTTGGAGAAGTTTTCGAAAAATATATAAATAACTAGCTGAATCCCTTCTGAAAGGCCTCGTTATGAGAATCCAGTAAAACCAAAGGATTTCGTGACGGGCCTTTCAGCTTTAAGACTTATTAGGCATTTATCCCAGCCTTAACGAGCAGTAAGACTCCGACTTCAAAGTTGTG
>NZ_BCVG01000001.1 GCF_001591625.1 Metabacillus fastidiosus NBRC 101226 | reverse complement strand
CTCACCTGCAACCCCTAATGGGCAAAGTCCATTTGCTTCATTAAAAATGAAAACACTTGTATTAAAAATCGGCTTTCCAATAGGTATATTTTGATGAGATTCGTCTACTATAAAACTTGTTGTAACAACAGTATTTTCAGTAGGTCCATAGTTATTGACAATTTGATAATTTTGATTTTTAAAATAATTCAGCTTATCTCCGCCTGTCAATAGCCGTCTTAAAGAAGTATTCTCAAGCATCATAAATTGTTCACAAACCTGTGTAGGCAAAAAGCTAATTGAAATATTATGTTCATTAAAATAATGATTGAGTTTTGGGATATCCAGTTTTAAGTCATCACTTATTATATGAATTGCAGCACCCGCAATAATATAAGGAAAGACCTCCCAAACAAATGCATCAAAACTCATACTTGCATAGCTCGCACTATTGTCAGCTTCGCTTATTTCATTATATGAATTGTGCCAATAACATAAGTTCACCAAAGATTGATGCTCAATCATTACTCCCTTAGGTTTACCAGTAGAACCAGACGTATAAATGACATAAGCTAAATCCTTGCTTCTGTTATTAATAGGTAAATTATCAGTTTCATATTCTAATAATTTCTCATCATGAATATCTAATTTTTTAATATCAGTAAGGTCCGATAAATCAGCCTTTTCAACTAAATCACCCTGAGTTAATAAGATTTTTGTTTGACTTTCTTCCAGGATATATTTAATCCTATCTGATGGATATGCAGGATCAATTGGCAAGTATGCTCCGCCAGCTTTTAAGATACCCATTATTCCGATTATCATTTCAACTGAACGCTCAGCCATTAAGCTAACAATACAATTAGAGTCCACACCATTTTCTTTTAATAATCGAGCTATTTGATTAGATTTTTCATTTAGCTCTCGATATGTCAGTTTCATGTCTTCAAAAATAATCGCAATATTTTCTGGTGTCCGTTTTACTTGCTCTTCAAACAATTGATAGATTGGCTTACTTTTAGGAAATTTCATCTCTTTATTATTGAATTCGTGTAATAATACACTTTTTTCCTTTTCTGAAATCATGTCAATTTTATTCAAATTGATTTCCAAGTTTCTTGAAATTTCTCTTAAAATATTAATGTAAGTTTCTGAGATTCTTTTAATTGTATCTTTCTGGAATAATCCAGTTCTGTATTCAACATTCAGAACGATGTCATCTTCATAATCTAATACATTAAAAGTTAAATCGAATTTAGCATTATCCAACTCAAAAATAATTGGACTAAGTTTCAAGTTCCCTTTTTTAATAGTAAACAGCTTAGCATCTTCTAATACGAACATGGTATCGAATAGAGGATTTCTATTCGAATCTCTTTCGTAGTCAATATTACGTATCAATTCGTCAAATTGATATTCTGAGTTTTCAAATGCTGCAATCGTATTTTTTTTGACCTGTTCCAAAAATTCTCTAAAGCTACTTTCACCCTCAACATTATTTCTTAAAGCTAGAGTGTTGACGAATACACCAAAAACGTCTTGTAAATCCTGATGCATCCTTCCTGACGCGGCTGTTCCGACAACTATATCCGATTTACCAGTATATTTATTAAGCAGGATATAGTAAGCACTCAACATGAGCATATATAAAGTAGACCCAGTTTCCTTAGCGATATTCCTAACTTTTTTAGATAAGCTACTGTCCAAATGGAAATAGACATTTCCTCCTTCAGTAGTATCCATAGTAGCTCTTTTATAATCGTACGGTAATTCCAATTGGGGTGGAAGATTATTATATATTTCAAGCCAATACTGCTCTTGTTTTTTTATTTCTTTGGATTCGTTATATTCATTATTCCATTCAACAAAATCCTTGTACTGTACTTTCACTTCAGGTAATGCCTGATTGTTATACAGCTCTAATATCTCATTCATCAGGATACCTTGAGATACCCCATCTGAAATAATGTGGTGAAAATTCACCACCAAAATATGTTTATTCTTTTCAACTTTAATTATTTTTGCTCTCATGAGAGAAGGTTTGCTTAAATCAAAAGGAATAGTTGATTCCTTACAATACTGACTAGTTAAATTCATTAACGATTCATTGTCTGTTAATGTTGCATCTGCGTTATCATATTCCAATTTAAAATCAACATGATCATAAATTTTTTGGACTAACTCATCATTTATTAATTCAAAACCGGTTCTTAGAGACTCATGTCTATTAATAAACTTTCTGAATGCATTTTCAAGTTTGTGAATTTCGATTTCACCTTCGACGAATAATGCCATAGGTATATGATAAGCACCCCTATTATTTTCCATCATGGAAAGCATATACATTCTTTTCTGTGCAGGTGAAGTAGCATAACACTCCTGTTTTGCTGCCTTATTTATCGAATTTCCTCTACTATTGTATTGTTTGCTCATTAAGTAGTTATCTAATGCTTTTACGGAGTCATTTTTAAATATTTCTCCTATTGGTACCTCTATATTCATTCTCTTTTTAATTTCATTTATAATTGAAATCGCTTTTAATGAATCTCCGCCTATTTCGTAATAGTTAACATCCACTCCGATATTTTCCAGTCCAAAAACGTTTTTCCAAATATCTAGTAGTTTCTCTTGAGTTTCATTTTCTGCTTCTGCCCATTCAGTTGCTGCAACTTCATTAATTACTTGATGTGTTAAAAATTCCTCCAGAATATTTTTATTAACCTTCCCATTCACGGTTAAAGGTATTTTGTCTATTCTAAAGAAATTAACCGGGACCATATAATCTGGCAGTATACTCTGTAAAAATAGTTTTAACCCTCTAGGATTAATATCCTCATCGGAAACTACAAAAGCGTATAAGTTTTTAATCCCTTTTTCATTCGTAAAATCAATAACAACTGTTTTTTTCACATCGTCATGATTTATTAAACAGTTTTCGATTTCTCCTAGCTCTACTCTATATCCTCTTATCTTCACCTGGCTGTCTTTTCTTCCTAAAAATTCTATATAACCGTCCTCTTTTAACATCCCATGGTCACCGGTTTTATAGATGTAACCCAATTCTTCATGAAAAATAAATGAAGCATTAGTTTTTTCTCTGTCATTAATATATCCACTTGCTACGCCCAGTCCACCTATATATAATTCTCCCTCTACTCCTGTAGGACATAATTGTCTATTCTGATTCAATACATAAATTTTCTGGTTTGCTAATGGTTTTCCATAAGGTATGCTTTTCCAATCTTCCATTACTTCCTTGATTGGATAGTAAATAGACCAAATAGATCCTTCAGTTGCTCCACCCAAACTAATCACTTCTGCATTATCGAAGATCCCCTTTATTTTTCCAGGTAGATCCAAAGGGATCCAGTCTCCACTAAGCATCACAAGTCTTAAATCCTTATTTTGTTCACCTGAATTATATACATCAACTGTCAATTCCAAAATAGCTGGGACTGAATTCCATATCGTGATTCTTTCTTCTTCTACAACCTTTTTTAATTGGTTTACATCTCTTTGGTCATCTGTAATAACAAGTGTTGCTCCGGAGCTTAATGAACCAAATACATCATAAACAGACAAATCAAAACACAATGAGGAAATCCCTAAAACCCGGTCATCTTCAGTAACTCCAAATTTTTCATTGATGTCTAGAATTGTATTTGCAGCAGCACCGTGAGTTATTTGAACACCCTTAGGCTTACCTGTACTACCAGAAGTAAAAATGACATAAGCCATATCCGCATCACTAACATCAATTTCTAGTTCTTTAATAGAATACTTTGCAATATATTCATCTTCATAAATAGTAGGTGTTATAAAAAAATTACAGTTGCTTTTCTCTTTAATATATTCTTTCCTTTCTTCAGGATAGTCCGGATCAAGCGGAATATAGGCTGCACCAGATTTTAAAACGGCAAAAAGGTTTACAATAGTATCTATACATCTCTCTCCTATGACGCCTATATAATCACCTTTTTTGACGCCTTTATCTAAAAGATATCTTGCAATTTGGTTTGATTTATCATCTAGCTCTTTATAAGTGATCAATGTATTATGATGAACCACAGCTGCTTTATCCGGTAAAAGCTTTGCCCTATTAATAAACATTTCATGTAACGTGCTTATATTAAAATCTTTGTCTGTATCGTTATAATTCCCAATAAACTTCATGCTGTTTTTGTTAAGCTCGATACCTGTAACTTGATCATCAAATATGACTTGATTTAATATGTCTATATACTGTTCAAACATTGATTCTATAATTTCGTCTTCAAATAGTTGATCAACATAGTCCCAAGTTATATATAATCCACCGTTTAATTCATAAACTTGGTTATCGATATACACTTGAGATGTCCTTGTACTAAAAAATTTAATTTTTTCGAAGTCAACTAATTGATCAAATGAGTCTTCAGAATTTTCACTTAAGACACTGGTGAATACAATAGGCATGATAGCTTGTTTATTCATTTGATGTTTTTTTCCAATGGCTCTAATAAAATCCACACCGTCAAAATGTCTATGTTCAAGAGCTTCTAACAGAGTATCCTGAACATGCGCAGCAAAATTCCAGAAAGATTCCAAAGCACCTTCGGAATTAATATCCAATAACATAAGGGTTGTAAAATCGCCGATCATCTTTTTGACATCTTCATGGAACGGTATCCTGTTAAAAACCGTTAAATTTACTGCAAAATGACTTTGGTTACTCCAGTATGCCAATACATAGGCATATGCGGCACATAGAACCGAGGTAGGAGTAAGGTTTCTATTTCTTGCTTGTAGTTTTAATCTGCTCCACTTCTCCCCTTCCAGAAATTCAGAATACTTATTAAATCTAGGATTCACAACTTCTGCAGGGTTGCATTTTAAAGGCAATGCAGGTGCACTAGGAAATTCATCCAGCTTACTCAGCCAATACTTTTCATCTTTTTTATATAAAGAAGAATTCTTAAATTCATTAGAGGCCAGAACATAATCTCTAAAATTGTAGTTTAACTCTGGCAAATCGAGAAGTGGATTCTCATAAAACTGTTTAAATTCCTTAATTAATATCTTCATACTACTGTCATCACAAATTAAAGGGTCAATATTCAAACAAAAATATTTACTGTTATTCGGTAAAATAAAAGCTTTCAGTTCAAATAATGGCCAATTACTTGGATCAATGATTTTTGAAATCATTTGTTCTCTTTGTGTTAATATACGCTTTTCAATTTGTTCTTCGTTAAATCCAGTTAAATCTACAGCTTCTACCGAATAAAATAACTCACCTTGAAGTATCCGCTGGGTTCCATTCTCGAATACTATTGTACGCAGAATAGAATGTCTATCGATCAACTTTTGCAATGCGTAGTTAAATCTGCCCATATCAACGTCCATTTCAAATTCAACAGTCAGATTTGTTGCGGAACCACCAATTTCAAAAGTTGCATCTCTGCCTATTAAATAGGCTAATTGAATTCCTGTAAGAGGAAAAGGCTCATGTACATTCTTCAAATCTGTATTGTCAGTAAAGTAGTTTTGCCCTATATTCTCTCCTTTATTTGTTTCAATATATGTACTTATCTCCTTTATTGTAGAAAGCCTGAACAATTCTTTTAAAGGTAGATTCACATTCATCTTTTCGTTCATATTTGCTAAAAGCTCCATCGCATTTAATGAATGTCCACCAAGCACAGAAAAACTATCATTTATTCCAACTTTTTCCACTTTTAATATTTGCTGCCATAATAAAATGAGCTGCTCCTCGAGTTCAGTTCTAGGTGATTCATACTCGACTTCGCTATTCACACTTCCGTCAGGCTCAGGCAATGCTTTTTTATCTATTTTTCCGTTTACTGTTAATGGGAGTTCATCTAACTTAACAAAATAAGCTGGAATCATATAATCTGGAAGCTTCTCTCCCAAAAAACACCTTAACTCTTCAACTGTAACCTCTTTGTTGGTAGTGATATAGGCACACAAATAGCTAGGCTTACTCTCTTCTTCTTTTGCTATTACTACTGAATCTTTTACATTTTCATGCTTAAGTAACTGACTTTGTATCTCCCCAAGTTCAACCCTATATCCACGAATTTTCACTTGATGGTCTATTCTTCCCAAAAATTCAATATTTCCATCAGGTAACCACCTAGCTAAATCACCTGTGTGATACAATTTTTCTCCAGGCACAAAGGGATTTGCAACAAATTTCTCTGATGTAAGCTCCTCATTATTCAAATATCCTTTACTTAAACCATCACCAGATATACACAGTTCACCAGCTTCACCGACAGGGAGTAAGTTCCTATTTTTATCTACTATATAAACAGATGTATTTGCCAATGGCTTTCCAATAGGAATGGTTTCATCTTCTTCACTAATTTCATTAATAAAGTAGTATGTGGTAAATACAGTACTTTCTGTTGGGCCATAAACATGGATAATTTTATCTTTCCCCATAAATTCTAGTGCCTTTTTAGCATGAGAAACCGAAGCCCTTTCCCCACCAAACAGTATTTTTCTTATGTTTTCAAGACTACTAATTTCCATGTCTACTAGAATATTAAAAAGTGCGGTGGTAATGAACATGACACTTATATTTTCTTTCCTTATTAAGCTACCAAGCTTTTTCATATTTACAACTGTTTCTTTTTCTACTAACACTAACTTTGCGCCATTTAACAAAGCACCGTATATATCAAAAATTGATCCATCAAAAGAATAATTTGAAAGTTGTAGAATGATATCATTATTGTTAATTTCTATATAATTGGTATTCCGAATAACTCTTACAGCGCTATAGTGTGAGATAATTACTCCTTTTGGAATCCCAGTAGAACCAGAAGTATAGATTATATAGGCTGTGTCATCGAAGCTATTTATCCGTTTAAGATTGTCGATGCTATTTTCTTTGAAATACTCCTCATTCAAATTAACAATTTCTATATCATATTCAATACCATTAATAAACTTGTCTTGTGTCAATAATATTTGGGCATTACTATCGTTCAACATGTAATTAATTCTCGATTTTGGAGAGTCAGGGTCTATTGGCAAATATGAAGCACCTGATTTTAGGATACCTATTATTCCAATGATCGTTTCAAGCGATCGATCAGTCATCAATCCTACAACGTTAGAAACATTTATTCCTTTATCTCTTAATAAACTTGCCACTTGATTCGATTTTTCATTAA
The DNA here is from genome assembly GCF_001591625.1 of Metabacillus fastidiosus NBRC 101226. Lineage (GTDB taxonomy): Bacteria > Bacillota > Bacilli > Bacillales > Bacillaceae > Metabacillus > Metabacillus fastidiosus. The sequence continues at coordinate 127,016 of NZ_BCVG01000001.1, read as the reverse complement.
GCTCTCTGTAGGTAATCTGCTCATTACCGAACACAATTGCGATATTCTCAGGTGTTCTTTCTACTTGTTCTTCAAACAATTGATTTATAGTCTTATTTTTAGGATATTCACTTTTTGTATTATTGAAGCCATTCAATAGTACTTTATCAACTTCTTTAATATTGCGATTTCCAATTTCCCTTTTCATATCGTTGGAATTTCCAATAAACATATACATTTCCCCTTGTTCAAGTAATATTGCATATCACGTTGGATGGTTTTTATCTTAACAACGAGTAGCTTTCTAAAACAGTAAAAACAACTGAGGGTCCATGAAATTTGAATTCACGTTTAAGATAGCAGGACATTTAACTAAACTTTACTCACCATTTTTTTAATAGTTTTGATTAATTTTAAAATTTTATTTTACTCAATATATAGTGAAGCAACCTATCTGGTTACATCACGAATTATTCAGAAAGCTCTATGTAAAGAATCTTTACTTTCAGTACTAGTGGTTAAATTTAATGTTTTATTAATGAGTGATGTTATATTCTCTATATTGTTGTTAATAAAAAAATGATTTCCATCAAAGTGATATAACTGAAATGATTGATTAGTGTAATTTTTCCAATCCAGGAGATTTTCAAAGCTTATCGAATCTCCATTTCCATTAAGTACTGATATATCGCATGCAATTTTATCTGTTCTTTCTTTATATTTATATGTTTCTACCATTTTAAAGTCACTTTTTAATACCGGGAGAAATACTTCAAACAGTTCTTTGTTATTAACTAGCTCTTCTGGTGTTCCACCGAGTTGGATTATTTTCTTTTTAAAATCATTATCTGGTAAGTTATAAATGATCTCTTTTTTCCTGCTGCCGGGAGACCTATATCCTGAAAAAAAGAGATGATTTGGAAGTTTAAATCCCATTTCTTTAATTTTATAGTAAAGCTCATACACTAATAGACTTCCCATACTGTGACCATAAAGCGCATATTCATTCTCATCTATCTTGTCTTGAATAGTATTAAAAATGTCATCCACAGCTTCCTCTATGTTCTCATACAATGGTTCATTGAATCTCTTTCCCCTCCCCTTTAAAGGTATTGGACAAAGATTGATAGATCGGCTTAAATATTGGTTCCATTTGAAATATATTGCTTCTGATCCTCCTGCATATGGCAAACAAAATAAATTCATTAAAATGTACCCCCATCTAAAACAAGTTTGTAGTAATCCTTAATAAGACTTTGTTGATCAATCATCACTAAGTTGCTTGAAACATTCTTGTTTAATGAACAAACAGCCATTTTATATTCAGAATCTATATCAAATACTTCAAAGTAATATTTACTATTTGATTCTCCTAGTTTATGAATCAGTCTAATATTGTTGATATTGTCTATTTCAAGTGAAAATAAGTTTAAAGGCATAGATAAACCCGTTCCACAGCATTTGATAAAGCTTTCTTTTAAAGTCCATATATTAAAAAAATTCTTTAGTTGATCCTGTGCATCCCCCCTAGTAATATAGTCATATTCATTCTCAGTGAAAAAACCTTTTGCAATTTCTTTATATTCAATCTGTTTTATTTTTTCAATGTCTATTCCTATGGGTGTATCGCTAATAGCACATACTACAAAATCTTCGGAGTGCGATATATTAAAATTGTGCTTCGGATTACCTTTTAAAAAGGGTTTTCCATATTGATTCTTTTCAATTATTATATTTTTATTTCTTATTTTGAATTTCTTATTAATAAGAGTTCTGATCAATAAATCCCCAATCAAACTCCTGATTTTATCCTCTAGTTTAATATACTTCTCCAATTTGCATCTTTTTTCTACGTCTAATGTTGAGCAAAGGTCATTCAGTTCTTCGTTACTGATGTTCATAATTTTCACAGCATATATCTCCATAAATCCCTCTCAAAATTTTGATAAATTAGGCTGAAAAATCTAGAAGCATTTTATGTTTCTTGTTTAACTAGTCGACCATTAAGCTAGTTGACTTTTCAAGTGCGTCAAATTTTGGAAGTACCATCATATAAAAGAAACCTACAACTACTAAACATCCTCCTACCAACCAAAATAGCGATTCAACCGATAAAATTACTGGATAAAATGCAGCGATGAAAAGAAGGGTTAGTGATTGGGAAAACATCATTAAAGGATTAACACACCCCTGAACTCTCCCCATCATCTTAGGGTCCACTATTTTTGGTATCCAACCGCCTATGGCTACGTTTATCATTGGTAGCGTGAGAGCCACAATACCTGTACATATCATATATAGCCAGACATTATTAACTAACGAACTGAGAATAGTTGCTCCTCCTGCAATGAACAAAGCTAAAGTCAGCATAGTATGAAGCTTTAATTTATTTGAAAGACTTGATGCAATAAAACTTCCAACTAAAACTCCTGAACCAAATACAATACCTAATATAATCGATATTTCTTCATAATTATCTGGTGTTAGCTTGTATTTTAAGATGAAGACCTGCATAACTGAGAGACCTCCATTTAATATTCCAAAAACTACAAATCCAGAAACAAGCGAAAGTAGCAATCTGTGATTCCAAATATAACTTAACCCTTTCTTAAAATCCTTCATGACAACCAGAACTTTTAAATCTTTGATAGAGTGCTTTCCATTAGGCAATCGTATTTCTTCTGAAATTTTGCATGACTTTATGAGCAATCCGCTTATGATAAAACTTCCTGCATCTATCAAAATTGCACCTTCAATACCAATTGCCCAATAACAAAAGATTCCGATTCCGCTCCCAAAGAGAATAAACAAGCTAGCAACCATCTGATTCAAGCCACTTGCTGTGGGATACTCCTTTTCCGTTAATATCCCTTGTACGAGAGAAGAGTGGGCTGGATAAAAGAAACTTTTCACAGCACCCCTTAAAAATAGAAGCATAAAGACTAATAGCATCCAGTCTATAAAAAGAGCGAGAAACATGAAAAGCGATAGTACTGTACAAATCCAATCACAATTTTTTGCGATTAGCTGACGATCAAGTCTGTCGGCAAAAACACCTACTAGAAAAAATACAGCCAAAGTGGGTAAGGATAACATAAGTTCAGTGATCGTTGCATATGCAGGCTGTTGCGAAAACCGGTCTAAAAGGTAAAACATAAGAGCAGTTAATCCAATTGTGCCTCCCATCTGAGAGGTGTAGGAAGCAAGAAATAACTTTAAATAATTTCTATTTTGAAAAAGAGATAAAATTGTTCTCATAAAACACTCCTCATTTCATTTAAAGCCTATGTAAGCAAAAAACATCTCCGTAAAAATGCAACTACTATTTTACCCCCCTTGTTTTCTTGAAAATTAATACTCTTTTAAAAGTTTATAAGGCGCTAAGTTAATAGAAATAATGATTCGGTCTGGCTATTTTCAACATAACTATATTATGACAAAAATTTTAAATATAACTATATTATGACAAAAAAGTAATTAAATTACTAGTAAATAATTACAAATAGTTATTAAATCTGATTCCCTCCCTTGTATTAGTAGGTATATTTCACTATAATTAACTAAATCTGTAACCTCTTATTGAGAGATAAATCTTTATACAACGTGTAAAAACACCTGACCTAATCAGATGTTTTTACTTACTTAAAAATTTTTAGACCTGTCTTTTGAAGGTAAGATATATCGCTCTCCTCTTTCATATATAGACAGTAAACTTTGAAGGAATGAAAGCTTTGGTGCTAACCAATAAGCTAACACTGCTGAAAAAATTCCTAAAAAGGCTCCAGTAGCAACGTCGAAGGGGTAATGAACTCCTACCCATATCCGTGAAATACCCACAGTAAATGCAAGTATGAGCCATATCCACCCACTTTTTTTGTGAACAAGCCAAATCGAAAAGCAGATAGAAAAAAATAAGATAGTGTGGTCGCTTGGAAATGAATTATCTACTGCGCGATTGACAAGTTTATTGACATTGGGTAAGACTGCAAATGGCTGATAATTCGAATAAAATTGTCCGACTGTCTTCCCAATAATTTCTGCAACAATGAATGCTATTATAGCTTGAATGACCATCATTCTGTTCTTGTTAGTGCGAGTAAACCAATAGACTAACATGATGAGGGCTAAAACAAACACTGTATATTCCGCAATTATTGACATACTTGAGTTAAGGAACTGATATTCTTTACCTAAATCATTAACCATTCGAAAAGCGGCAATATTCCACTCCGAAAAAGACATTTTTAAAAACCCCCTTAATTGTGCATTGTACCTACAATTCGAATAATTGTAGAAATCTTCTCGACTGTATTTTTGGTTTCTTCCTATAACTTTGAGTTTTCATATATTAATGAATATCCACTTTTTTAAAATAGATAATCATTGAAATAAATCCAATGGTAGAGAGTGCAGCTATACCTATATACGAGTACTCTGGAGGGTATGTAGGGAGAAGTGTATTCCTTGAAATATCTCCTGCTGCCGCCCAAGGAAACAATCCTCTATGTTCAGAATTTGCTGTCATAATATTTATTAAAGTTATAAGAATTGTAAAAATAATAGTTGGTACATAGTTCTTTAAAACAATCGTTATCAGTATGATGGGTGTTGATAAAATAAACAGTAAAATTCCACCAACAAGAAATTGAAAAAACGTTTCTACTATTAATGAACGGCTAAGGCCTTGAAACTGTCCTAAAATGCCTAAGAATAAAGTTAGACCCCAAGCAACCAACGTTAAAAAGATAATCCACATAAACAAAAGCAGTAACTTACTGAGGATTAAATTCACTCTGGAAACTGGGATCGTTAACAGATTTTTCAGAGTATCATCCATATATTCACGGTTGAAAATATAGGCTGCAACGACACCATATAGAGGAACGCCTACAACTAAAATCGTATATAAGTTAGCATTACTAAAAAGCTCATAAAATTTTATAATAGGAGAAGGTTCTTCCGTCTTCATCTGTATATATGTTGCAAAGACCACCATAAATGGGACTACTGATGCTCCAATGGTACTTATCAGAAGCATTTTAGATCTCCTAAGTTTTAACAATTCTGTATATAAGAGATTAACCAATGGTTCCACCTCCAACTAGCTTTGTGAAATAATCCTCAAGTCGGTCCTCACTCATCGTAATCTTGAGAACTTCAATATCGTTCTGTACAAATAATTTATTAATCTTGCCCTGTTGTCCGATGTGTGAATATATACGAATATTCCCATCATCATGAACTTCATAGTCAAAGATTTCAAAATGATTTTCTAAAAGCATTATTGCTTTATCATCATTTGAAACTTGAAACTCAAGACACTTACGATTTTTTTTACGCAGACTATCAAATTCAATTTCCTCTAAGAGCTTACCTTCATGAATAATTCCCATATGATCAACTAACTGTTCAATTTCAGACAGTATGTGGCTTGATATTAATAGGGTTATTTTTCTTTCTTTAGCAAGATTTTTAATAAGTTTCCTCATTTCCTTAATCCCAATTGGATCCAAGCCGTTGGTAGGCTCATCTAAAATTAACAATTCAGGATAATGTAGAAGAGCTCTGGCGATTCCAAGCCTTTGCTTCATCCCTAAAGAATATTTACCTACTAGCTTTTTTGTTTCATTCTCTAATCCAACAATCTCTAAAGCATCTTCGACTGCATTCCTCTTGTGTACTCCAATAATCTTTGCATTTATTAAGAGATTTTCTCTAGCTGTGAGGTTTCCATAAAATCCAGGGACTTCTACGATTGATCCAATTCTTTTTAGAATTTCTTTTTGGTTTTTAAATAAATCCTGTCCAAATATTTCTATTTTTCCATGAGTAGGTTTTATCAACCCCAACAACATTCTTATCGTAGTTGTTTTTCCTGCACCATTTCGACCCAAGAATCCATAAATATCCCCTTGATGGACTGTTATATTAAGGTTATCTACTGATTTTTGTTTCCCATAAATTTTTGTTAAGTTTGTGGTCTTTATTATTTCTTCCATAATGTTAAACCTACTTTCCTTAATGCTTATGTATTTAGTATAGAAAGAAGTTTTTAACTGGGGATTAACTATTTCTTAACTATTTCTTAATTAATGTCAAAATAAGAAAATAATGTAACGTGAATGGCATACTGTACATTAGAGATTGAAGAAGCAGAAAGAAACGAAAAAAAGAGTATGTCAATGAAAATACCATAAACTTTCTGTGATATTTCCTCTTATTTTATTTGTTTTCCTAAACCGTTTCTTTTATAATTTTATATGTTAGGTGTATACCAATTTGCTTTAACGAGCGTAGTTTGGTCCACTTTTTTAAGTTTTGTATGATGGCCGTCATCAAAACTTACGTTTTTACCTTTTGGACTCCATATATCTATACTAGCTCCAAGAAGGCGAGATAATATTTTACTTTCTTATAATTTTCATACCATATTCTATATACAATTATTTAATTAACAAGAAAATCTCCCTTCTCTTTTTATTTCATATTAACCATTGATCCCTTCATTCTTTATGCAATTTCATACTCATTTTCTTCTGTCTCCGGTCTTTTAAATAAAAAGACAAATAGCATTATAAATATAGCAATCCAAAAGACGATTTTTCCGATGTTCACAAATTGCAGTAATTTATTAAAGCTTTCTACTCTTAGTACCTCTGCTTCATATAAAGCCTCAGCTATCCCTTCCTTTACTTCTACCTCTTTTAATTCCAGTAACTCAAATGAAAATAGAAAATTAATCGAATCTGCAAGTCCCATACGGAATTGACTTGGAATAACTATAGCTAACAACCCAATGATCCAAAAGAAACACCAGCCTATTGCTCCGGTATCCATCGTTTTTAAATTGTAAATTGGTCTATTTATAAATTTCATAACTTCTCCTCCAAAACTTGATTTTTAAATTATTAATCATCCCTTAAAACTAATTCAATTTCTTGAGAATTAATTTCTGACAAGGGAATAAACTTATCGGTACTAATCACACCGAAATCCCCATGCTTAAATACAATAAATCCTTCTTACTCTTCATTCTCTTTAATGACCACTACTTTATCCAAAAGACATAGCCATTCATTGTTTTTAGCTTTTATCCCTATACTCTTAGTCCACTTACTATTTGACTCACAATAATACCTGAGTTTTCGTTTTAACCTATATAATATTGGTTTCTGTTCTACTACTTTTTCTATTTCTGTATTTTCCTTCACGTCTTCCGTTTCATTGACAACTTCTATAAAATCAATTGCTGCTCTAATAGTAGATGCAATTCCACTTTCATAATACTCAGTAATCTGATTTAAGCGGTTTTCTGAAGCCAAATTAATTGGTATACCAGTTGAGCTGAATTTTTCTTTTAATAAACGAGTCTCAGCAGCTATTTCTTTTCGTGTTCTATTATTTGAAGATGAAATTGCTATCACTTCTAATATAGTAATGCCAATACCTATTAATGGAGGAAATAACATTGATAGATTCCCTAGAAAAATACTAGCTACCAGTGCAAATGGAAGTAAACCTAATCCGCAGATAATACCGGCATTTGGAAAGTGCATTTTATAAAAAGTGTATTTACTCCTTATCACTTCCTTCCCTCTAAGTCTTTGACTAAGGCCCATGCTGTATCTAACTTTTTCTTCTCATACTCTTTTGCTTCCAATTCATATAATGATTTATCTTCTGTAGTGCTCATGATCTCCATCTCACCTTCACATACTGCTTCATAAACAATTAGAGAATATTTATTAATCAATTACGGTAATTCCACAAAACATAGAAAGATTTCCTGTAATCTTTTCTCCGACCCTTAAAAGCTAATTTTCATGGTAACTACCTCCTAAAACATTCTTTTCTAAAGTACAAAATTACACCTCAAATATATCTCTTACATATAATCCAAACAAAAAACGCAGGAACTGTTTATATTCATTAAGCTTGTTATCTTTCACGCATAGGAGATAACATATTATTGATTAACTGTTCACGTCCTATTAATTTGACCTTACTTGAATTTGCTAATTTAATCGCAGAAAGAGTAAAGTTTTGATTAGTAACTACCCAGGCTTCATCAGCTCTATAATAGTCTTGTGCAGCTCGTATTTCTTGAACTGCTCTAATTCCAACATTCTTGCTGTATCTTTTCGCTTGAACAACTATCTTTCTCTTATCCTTTTTTAAGATAAGATCCGCTCCAAAATCACCGGATGCCTTTGTTACTTGAGCTTGATAGCCAAGAGATTCATAAAGTGTAGAAAGGTATTTTTCAAATTGAAAACCATTCATCTTATCAATTTCATGAATACCTGATTTTATTAATCTTTGTTTTTTCTTTTGTTTCCTTATAAAGAAAAAGACATGAAAGCTTATAAAAGGTAATAAAAATACAAAAAATGCAAGTAATATTGAATTAGTTTGTAACCAGGTAAAAAGCGCTGGACATACGACAATTCCTGTTAATAAACCAGTTAAATCCCCATTTTTCTTTCTTTTTGCCATTTTTATCAAATCTCCTTAAACATGTATAGCCGACTATTCAAGAACATAGCCGGCTATATAAAATTGCATTTATTCACTTCATCTTTTCAATGGTTCTAAAATCTTATCTGAAGATTTTAGCAAACTAATTTGCTCCTTTGCATGTGCCATTAAAAGAAGTCTTTCTTGTTTATTTAAATTGATGTCATTTTTAATTGCTTGTAATTTTAGCTCTTCTTTTAAAGCAAGTTCCTTCATTTCTATCTTTGTTTCACTTTCTATTTCCTTTATTTGTAGCTCATAAAGATTGTCTTCTTCTTTATTTATAGCTTTACTTTGTTTCTCTTTTATTTTGCTAATCTTATTTTTAGAGTTTTGAAGGATATTTTCCATTTTTAAATCGATCTGTTTTAAAGCAGATTTCTCTGCTTGCTTTAACTTTTTGTCATGTTGATTTATTCTCTTTAATTCAGTTTCAAGTCGATTTTCGATCTCTTTTTCTAAATTAAGTTGATTTTTCTTATAATTATTTAAAACTTGTTCCGCTTTCAAATTGGATGCTGCAGTTGTTGTGGCTAAAACCATAAGTAGTAATATTGAAAGAAAAATTATTTTATCTTTTCTCATTTTTAATACCATTTTCTCTTCCTTTTCTATTTAATGATTTATATCTAACAATTTTATCTATCGAACCTTATATGATAGTCAGCTGGAATATAATAACCTCCACCTACCAAGAAATTGCCGTCTTTAAAACCATAAACTCTAATTGTTTCACCAATTCGTGCTTTTCTATGTACTGTTGAGTTTGGAGCAAAAATATCCATGGTTTGTTCAGGACTGTAAATAAAACCTGTATAGAATAATGTTTCTTTGCTTTTCTTTACATAATAGCCAGCACCCACATCATAGCTAGTAGCATCTTCTTTAAAGATCTTTAATCCTTCACCTTTTTTTAACGCTCTTTGTACAGTTCCTTTTGGAGTATATAACTTCACTCCTTGTTGCTTAATTAGTACTCTTCCATAATGTAAATCTTTACTTTTCACTAACTCCATCACATTTCCTTCAATATCACGATACTTCACTAGACCTACGCCAGGAGCATAATAAGAAGTAGCTGTTTTATTATCATAATCAACTTCTACAGTAGAGAATGTCCCAGCAGGAGTTTTAACTGTATTACTTAGAGAAACTATTTTATAAGTTTCACCATCACCTGCATCCCATTTCTTGCCTTCAATAAGTGGAAATACTAATTCTTTATATAAGATACCATCTTCAAATGGATCTCCTACTTTAAGACTCTCTTCATCTTGTAAATATAACTCATGAAGAATATAATTTTTCCCTTTAAAGAACCAAAGATTCCCCTCATTCTTCTTCCCTATAAAAGTTGCAGTTACATATTCTTTAGAATCTTTTTTATTCTCGTTATAAATACTGTATGTATACTCTTTTTTTGTATCCATTAGGTAACTAGTTGCTGCTGAAGATGTTCCTTGTAAAATAAATGTGGAAAAGCCCATAACAATCAAGGTAAAAAGTAGCGTCAGATTAAATAGTTTTAGTTTTCTCAAAGTAATTCTCCTTTTAAAAGTGATCATATTCTTTTTTTGCAATTAAATTAAAGTTTGTCCTAAGTGATATTCACCCCCTTTTTAAGTCCTCTGTTATAGATTAATATTCTTATCCTATCCATCTATAACAGAGGACCTTTCATGAATATAGTAGCCTAGAAAAAATACTCCACATCCTAAGACAACTCCAAGGATAAACCCTGGATAACCAGTTAATGATTCAAATCCTTTATAAATAAAAAGACCAAAAAGACAGACTGAAATACCTAATAAGACACCAAGAAAGAATCCTACCAAACGGATAACGAATCTCTCCTTCCTTTCTTTTATTTTTGATAATGCTTTACCCGCTAATTCTTATTTAATAAGCCCTAATTCTTATAAGTCTGATGATTCTTAACCATATTCATCATCTCAATCTCTGTAATTTCTTTAAAAAAGGTCTGTAAAATAATCTGTCTTTTGCTTGTTATTTGATCCTTTCTTATTTCAAGGAAGGAACATTCCACCAAGTGGTCGTTGTCGAAATCTATTCCATACAATGATGTTTGAAAAGTTGTAAACTGACACATCTTCATAAAATTCATCAATGATAACTTTTCAATTCCATTAAAAGTTCCACGTGAAGGGAAAATTTTAGATACAAATACCTTACACCTTTGAAAATCAATCTGTTTTAGAAAAGAGATGGGAACATCTCCTCTTAAAAGCTCATTTTCACTTTCAATATTTGCATTTAACATTCCATTAAACTCCTTTTCTATTTTTTCTTTAGCACTTGTGTCCAAAACGTATAATTATTAATGCTTACATCTAACTCGATAATTTTCACTTTACAATTAGATTCCTGGAAAATTCTTTGCAGGAGTCGAATGGCTTTAATTAATTTCTTTAGTTCAGCTGCTTTCCTTTTGCTGTCCACGATTTTATATAAACTATAAGTTGAAAAGTTAATAATATGTTTGATCCTAATAAGTCTAATTTGTTTAAGATTCGTAAAACATGACAAATAGATAAGTAAATCATCCACTTTATCAAGAGATGCAGCCATATATCTCTCATTAACATTAGGTGCTAATAAGAGTAATGAAATTATCTGAGCTTTTAAAGATTGATATTTCAAATTATCCTTAATATTCAATGTTTCATCTAGGTCGTATGCATTGTTCATAAACTATAATCCTCCAAATTTTTTGAATCACATTTTGTTATACAATTGATTAAAAACAGCCTTTCTTAGGCACTGTTGCGTATATAAACTAACCCTGTTTTCGAAAAAAACGCAAAAAAGCACCAAATGTGTAGAAATATCTACGCATTTGGTGCTTCCAAATTAAATCTATTTTACCATATATAAAGTCCTATGAAAATAACATAATTAACTTTTTTATGAGTCTATGTATTTAATTTTTAGCGGATATCCTTTGAATTAAGGCTTAGACTATTATATGTGTGTAAAAAGTTTTTCTTTTCTGCATTTGTCCAATCCTGTGAAACAGCCAGTTCTTTACTACTTGGCAATGAACGATAGAATCCAACTTTTGATACATACGATAAGTAGGCCGCTTCAGATAAACCAGTGGCACCATGTTTTTCATTCAATAAGATATCTGTAGTTAGATCAATAATGAGCCACTTTTCTGTATTTTTACCTTGATTTGTTTTATTTACAGTTATATCTTCTATTTTTACATGATTATAATAATGATCTTCAGATTCAACTAACCGTACTGGAAGATTTGATGCCTTTACTAATTCATAAAATAAGCGAGAAAACCCATTACATGCAAGCTGCCGGTTGTAAGTATTCCCTACAAGCATGTCAGTAGTTTTGGTAGCCTTATATTTAAATTGATAATATATATAATCATATATAACATGTACTTTCTGTTCAGGTGGTAAATATCTAATGGAGCTTGCAAATTCTTTCGCAAACACTCCTAAACTCTTCTCAATTTGAACAGCCTGATATTTGTCATGAGAGACATCCTCTAAAAGAATAAGATTTGAAGCCTTTTTTCTAATATCATAATTGGCTAAAGTAGCTATATTCTTCATACTTGATATCCGGCTCTTTTGAAAATATTTATCCTTCCATTGTTGTAATTCTTCAGATGAAACATTATTATATATGGAAACCGACTGCGGCAATTCAGTGTAAACTTTATCTAATAAGATAAAGAAATCATTTTTGTTTTTCATATCGTAAATTTTCCAATTTTTATTCTCTCTAGGTATAGTATCAAGAAGGTTTTTAAACCGTTCAATTGGTATTGTTTTTATAGCTATCTTTTCATATTTATTATATTCTGCTGTTTTGGCCTTTTTTAAAATTTTTGACGGTATATTTTTTACCGCATAGACAGGTGAAAAATTACTTGTAACTAATCCCAGTGTTATTGCAATTGGTATATACTTTTTCTTACTTTTCATCTTTATACACCCTTTTTATCTATGAAATATATAAAATAAACACAAAAAAGCACCAAATGTATAGGATAACTATACATTTGGTGCTTCCAAATTAATGCTATTATATCAAAAATAAAAAAGATAATATATATAAACTCTACAATTGAAATATAGTTCTTCTATATCATGGGTAGAGTTTAAACCGTTGATCAATCTTTTTATAAAACTACACATATCTCTAAGAAAAAGCATGGAGAATATATCATTTGTTCTACTTTATTTTCTAATAAACAATCCAACTTCAAAGGCTTTTTTTCCATAAATTAGCATTGAATCCTCATTTAAACAGTAAATTGGAAAATTCAATTCATAATTCCCAATTATAACAGAATCTGAATTACTGAAAAAGAAATTAGAGAAGCATAGCTCTCTTAATGACAACTTTGCAAAAAATTGTAATAGTTCTTTATCTACTTTGTATAGATTATCCGTGATTTTTATATTTTCATACAGTGTATCAAATAATTGTATATCTTTATCATCTAAAAATTTAATTATTGGGTTTTCTACCTTTCTCAGTATGTCTAAAATATCTGGGCAATATACATAAACAGGTGTTTCACCATTCAATTTATAAGCATAGTTGAAAAAATTAAGAAATTTAGCTTCTTGTTCGAAATATTTACTTTGGGTTTCCCTTTTAACATTTTGATTGTAAGTTATAAGAAGACTATCGGCTTCTTCAGGAGTTAACACTTTACTAAATCTATCCAAAATTCCTATATGGAATCTACCATGAGGATTTTCTTCTTCATGTATGTCGAATGTTTTAAATTTATTAATTAATATATTCTTTTCTCTATTTGTTACCTCTTCAATATACAGAAGTTACACCCCTTTATAAGATATTAATATTTATAATTAGTTACTATACCTTAATAATTTCCCGTTTTTATCTAATGTCCAATATGATCCTGGTTTTCTTGTATCTTTCAGTTTCCAGGCACTTCCCCCGTGAGTACCAACACCACTATTAATAGCCCTATCTTTTTCTAATTTAAACTTATCATATTTCCCATTTTTAAACATTTCTATTTTTACTCTATTACCGTCTAATAGTTTTTTGCTAATACCTTTAGTCAAATCCTTAGCAAAAAACTGTAAATCCAATTTTAACGGTTTCTTACCTTTCGCCTTAAGAGATTTCGCTTTCTTAATAGCTTTTCCTGCATTTTTGGTTTTTCCAAGTACTTTTGCTCCCTTTAGAAGTTTGCCTGAATGAGCGATAGTTGATGCAGTTCCAGTTGGATCTGCAAAGCTAGCCACATCTACTATAAGCCAAGCGGCACCTGAAAGAGAAGGGTTTTTAACATATGCTATTCCATCGTAAATTAAAAATGCGGCATTTACAACCCATGTTCCTTCATTGTCTGTATACATCACAGGATTATCTTCTGCATACACATAGGCATTTTGAGAGCCTGAATTATCTACATCCCCTGGGTAAGTATCACGTGAAATAAATCTTGCTGTTTGCGGGTCATAATACCTGGATTGAAGATAATACAACTTCGTCTCTCCATCATAGACATATCCTGCATATCGAATTGGTTGCCCCGAAATACGTGTATCTGTTGGTTCAGAAGATGTTGGATTTCCCCAAGGATCATAACTATAAGTAGCTATAGAAACTCCATTTTTATCTACAATTTGGACAACATCTCCATGTTGATTTGTTACAAAGAAAAATGTCTCTCCATTTTTGTTCGTAACGCTCATCGGCTTTCCATAACTCCAAGTAAAGGCCCATATAGTTTGATTATTATCATCTGTTATACGAATCAATTCTGAACCATTATAATGATAATAATAAGTGGTAGATCCGACTGTTTTTGTTTTTCTCAATCCATTTGGATCATACGTAAAGCTTGCAATAGTTGTTTTATTTAAATCTTTGATCGCAAGTAGTTGCCCTTCTCCGTCCCACTCATAAAGATATTTATCATCTTGAAGAAGATTTCCTGCTTCGTCATAAGTAAATCCATTAACCTCGTTTGCTTCGTTAAATGTTAAAGATTTTCCATTTGGATTTTTAAGGTTACCTGACTCGTCATATTCATATGAAATTTTACTTCCTTTATATGTCCATGATTGAAGACGGTTTGCAAAATCATAGACATAGTTATGAGTATCTTTTCCGTCATTATAGGTCTTGATATTTCCATCCAGATCATAACTGTATGATTGATCTAAATTTGTGGCTCCAACTAAATGTTTCCCTTGTAGCCGACCTGCATCATCAAACGTTTGGTATATACTCAATGAAGAAACATTTGTGTCTGAGAACAACTTCATATGGGTGAGCAGACTTTTTTCATTGTAATAATACTCACTACTCTCTCCTGTTGGAGTTTTAATAGATGAGATTCGTTGTAAATCGTCATAACCAACTGTTGTTGTATAGGATTTGGAACCAAAAGACTCAACATATGAGTTAAGAGAGCCATAGTATGACTTATTAAGATCTTGTTCATAACTATAAGTTAATTTATATCCTGCAGGTTCCTGTGAGGATAATAAACGATTTAATGGATCATAGGTAAAAGAATAAGTTTGTCCGTCTTGCTGAATTGTTTTCACATTTCCTGCAAAATCGTAAGTGTAATCTCTCTTTTTTTGACCATTCAACCATTCTTCAGTAAGTTGGTTTTTACGATCATATTTCAATTCCTTATTAGAAAGAATCTTTGTTCCTTTTCCTATCTCAACGGTTTTTAAATTTCCATTTGCCTCATAATCTGACTTAATAAATTTCCCAAGCGGATCTGTTTCTTTTGTGACTTGATTGACAGCATTATATTCAAATGATGTGACATTACCCCTCGGATCTTTTCGAGCTTTTAAGTTTCCTTGAACATCATGTTCGTAACTGGTTGTAATATTTGCCATTCCGCTTGGTGCAACTTGTGTCATATTTTTAAGGTGATCTAAAAAATCATATCCGTATAACGCCTTTCGTCCACCTGGTGTCGTGACCTCAGTTTGATTTCCGTTCGCATCATATTTATAATCCATTGTTTGGTTCAGTGCATCTGTATTGGATAAAATGAGGTTCCCATTTGCATCATAATTTCTTGTTTCAGTAGAGCCTTGCTCTTCCAATTTAATATTATCAAAATAGGCGGTTCCAGCCTGATTATTATAAAGAGCATATATTTTAACTTGATTAAAATTCTTTGTTGCACGGAATGTCTTTTTCACAAACTGCCATTTGTTCACTAGGGTTTTATCAAATGGAACAGTATATTTTCCCTCAGTGCCATCACTGTAGACAAATGACACTTGTAAAGCAAATTCACCTGTTGAATTAGGTGATTGAGCATTTGCCCAGCCTGATATCGTAACTGGATCTCCCATTTGACCATTAGTTTCCACAGTTTGTCCAATATAACGTTTTGCCGTACTTGAACCTGTTAAACGTGCAGAATACTTTCCAGCCTTTGTAACTGTACTTGATCGCCCGTCTCCTGCGCTAATGGCATTTAACGTCCAATTATCAATTGTTGTACCAGTTCCTGCTTCCATACTTGCATTTTCATTTGATACATAATCAGCTACCATTGATCCCGAGTTTAATTGAACTCCATCAAAGTAAGCCGTGCCGGCCCCGCTAAACACAAGCTCAACTTCAACAAATGCAGCATTACTTGGAGCTGTAAATGAATTCGAAACTAACATCCAATCTCTAGTGCCTTTTAATCCTTTTGTAACATATGCGATTGTATTGCCTGCTCCATCTTTTATAAACTGATTGCTCGCATCTTTAAAGTAAACACGTAATTGTGCACCTGTTCCACTTACATTATCTGTTTTTAACCACCCAGATACCGTGTAATTCTTATCAGATGTCGCTTGCATAGGTACTACTTGATAAAGATAGCGTCCTCCATCCGTCCCGGTAAGGGTCATTTTTATAGAACGCTTTCCATACTTATGATCATTACTTGTTGCATAACCTGTACCTGTTTTCATCAACCAATTTGTTGGTAAGCTATTACTATCAAGTGCCTCAAAGTTACTATTTGTTAAAAGATTAAACCCTAATGAAGTTGTTGAAACGTTCGTTGCTACATTCCCAAAGCGATCATAGGAAAAGTAATTTGTTAAACCAAGTTGATTACTTGAAAATAATAAATTACTTTTATTATCATACTCAAACTGTGCTGATAATCCTGTATTGGTTTTTTCATTTGTGACGTTTGATTTCTCGTCATACATCGTTGTTTCTGTTTCTTGATTTGGCGTTGTTATATTCGTTAAATTTCCTTTTTCATCGTAATCAGCCGTTGTGGTCGCTCCATTTGCCACACCTGAATCTTTATTTGGTTCAATAACCTTTGTAACCTCATTATTTTTCCATTCATATTTTGTTGTTGATGGAGTAGTTCCCTGATAATCTTCTGTCATTTCAATGACATTAACAGTACCTTTTGGTTGATCTGAGTCATTTTTATAATAGGTTTTGTTTCCATTCGCATCAGTAAAAATCGTTTCTGTTTGTGAAGGATAGGCTAATTGAGAAAAGAAAGTTTCAGAACGCGGATCAATAATTTTAGTTGCCCTATTATTAGAATCATATTCAATAGTTCCTTTATGACCATTTGCATTGACTACATTCTCTAATTTCCCATTCGTGTTATAAGAAAAAGTAATACTTTTCTTCTCACTTCGATTTGCTGCATAAGTAATTCCAGTTAGTAAATTCCCTCCGCTACCAGGACTATATGAAAATATCGTATCAGTTCCCCTAAAATCCGTTACTTTTTCTAATAGCCCATTTGGATTATAAATAAGTGAAAGATCTCTTCCAGTTGAATCTGAACCAAATCGTTCACTAATTTTGACTACACGGAAAGAAGTTCCATCAAAGGAATAGAGAATATTATCTCCTTTTTCATCTGTTATCTTTGTATTACGACCATATGAATCAAACTCTAAAACCGTTTCATCGGGCTGCTTTAAGGTATATCCACTCTCAGTATTTGTTAATTCGAATGCGGTTCCTTC
Source organism: Metabacillus fastidiosus NBRC 101226 (assembly GCF_001591625.1). GTDB lineage: Bacteria > Bacillota > Bacilli > Bacillales > Bacillaceae > Metabacillus > Metabacillus fastidiosus. The sequence goes on along the minus strand of NZ_BCVG01000001.1, from coordinate 109,503 downwards.
AGGCGAAGAATAACCAGTTTTTGAATCATATTGATTTCTAGAAAAGTGATACTGTGTCCCATTTTCATCAATATATTCAATAATGCTATTATCACTACTAGGAATCAATTTTCTTTGTGAGCTTAACGTCCATCCAATCCCATTTGTATCTGATAGGGAGGAACGACTATTATAAACAAGCTTTAAATTAAAGGCATCTGTCCGGCTTGGAAGAGAAGTTAACGGGACATCATACACCATATTTCCATTAATCAAATTGACTACTGCTGTTCCTTCTCCTTGAAGTAAATCTGGTGTGTATGCCCAATAATCTGTGATTCCTAGTAACTCTTTAGGTCGATAGGAAATTACTAATTTCGGCTCACCCACTAACGTTCCGTTTGGGTTTACCCATTCTGTAGCATGGAATAGTTTATTAGCAGCTGTTTCCTCTTGATTATCTGCATACTTTAATACAACTCCGAATGGTGAAGCCTTTTTGTTGTACCAATCTTTTAACAACTCATTGACTGGAAAGTATATATAACCAATATCTTTTCTACTAATTGTGGCTTCTGGTACTGGATTATAAGAAGGCTGATTTGTCCAATTTATTGTAGAGGTAGAATAACTTTGGGTTAGTCTATGAAGAGAGATTGGTACATCCGCATTGGTTTCATATTGATAAATCCCAACACTTCCCCCAACTATTTCAGCATCAGGAATATCCGGAAGTGGATTCCAGCGTAAATACGTTCTCGTTTTTCCAAAATTAGCACTAGATCCAACACTTAGATAGTCTAATAGGCCAAAACCGTAATCTTGCTTACTAGCTACAAAAGCATCGGAAGTTTTAAAGTTATCAATCCATGGATCAATGACAACCGGATAAACCCGATTAGGATCTTTTAAATATGCTTCATCAGCGGTAATCGTTAAAGTAAATCCAGATTCAGTAGGTATTATTTCTTGAGTTACTTTTTCTGAGATACTTTTACTTTCCGATGAATCATACATATAAGGACGCTGAATATAGAACAAAAACTCTCCTGTTTTACTATCTGTAAATTCGATAGTTCCATCTTCTTTTTTTGCTGCTTTTAATCCTTTTGTAAGAAGATTGAATTGAAAGGTATTTTTCCCTCTATAGGAGTCCAAAATAATATTTTCTTTTATTTTAGAACTATCCACTGCATAATCAAATGTTACCCCATCATAAAGATTTTCATATTTTACTTTATTCTTATTAGATTTACTCACTGTATCTTTAAGACCATTATGCACTTTAGGCTTTGTATTAGTGTTATCAATAAATTCCACTACCACCTCATGACCCTTAGTGCTAAATGTATACAGTTTTGATTTATCCTCTTTTTTCGGCTTTTTCGGGAATTTCACTTTAAAAGAATTTGATTTATTTTCGAGTTCTTGGGTATTATTTTCTACTAAAGTATTATCAATATCATGCCATTTATTGTCCTTTTTATAATGGACGGGTTTTGTATAGGCTTCTGCGGTATAGGAACCATCCTTGTTTACAAATACTTTGGTTGTCTCGTTTCGAAGGCTTTCCACTTCCACTGAAGAAGAATCAATTGACTCATTATTTGTTGCAGTTTCTACTTCATCTTGTTTTGATTCTTCGCTATTATCAATAGCTCTTGCCTTTGTTACTCCGTGTATTGGAATAGAGGTAATAATCATCGTAGATACTAAGATACGACAAATAATAGAATAAAAACTTCTTTTTTTACTTGTTTCCACTAACTCATCTCCTTGTTTTAATTAAATAATTTTTGAAATAAACACCTAATTATGGAAATATCCTCCTCTCTTACCTACTTTGTATATTAGAGCTATATTCAACCTATTAAACCTAACTATAGACCTGAATAATAACAGGAGATTATACCTATCTTTTTAAAATGTTAAATGGCAAAAAAAAGTTTAATTTACAAAAAAGTCGTTTGAAGAATAATAAAATTGTTTAAAAAATACGAGTCATTTTATTCAATAATCGGTCCAGATTGATGAACATTAAACAAGGAATTCGTGTAGGAACTGATATCATGGTAAAAGAAGCTGAGGAAAAACCTTAGATATTTCAATCATAGTATTAAATTTTGGATTAGTTGTTATGATTAAACAAAATCAAGTATTCTGAGAATTAAGGTATAAAATGGTTTAGAGATTAAGAAAAATAACATAGTAATCTCTTTAAAATGAGAGATTTAAATAAAATAAAAAGTAAATATGTTTATAAAAAACTGATGTTATAATATTTAGGGGAATTATAAAATAGTATGGAATACATATTCTATAATTTATGAACATTTTTTTGGAGGCTTTATATGAATAAACTTGTTTCTATTTTAACTTTGATCCTTCTACTATGGACAAATCTCTTTTTTTCTAAAAATATAAGTGCAGCAACTAACACAGAGTATGTAAATGCAGTTAATTTAGGAGAGCAATTAAAGAATACAACTGAGCAATATAATCAGCGTATAAATGAAGGGGAAATGGTTACTTTAAACTTTCAATATGATTCTTTATCTTCATTGATTAGTAGAACTGAGAAGGCAATTGGGAAAGTTCCAGGTCATTCAGTTCGAAAAAGCTTAAACGAAAAATATGTAAATTCTGCAAAAATTGCAAGGGAACGCGTAATTTATGAAGTGTCACAGTTTCGACTATTAAACATTCTTGAAGGTCATTTGGAAGAAGGAAATATGACAAAATTGAACGATGACTTAGGAAAACTTAATAGATTAAAAAGCAGAGCAATTGAAATTAAAAAAGCGGGCGGGTATGCTTCTCTACCTTTTTCTGTACAAAGGACATTATCACAGTGGGAATCAGATATTAGAAATCACAAACTTTCGACTGAAAATCAAGTTATTGAATCAGAAATTGAGCCGAACGACACAAAAGATTCAGCAAATTTGATTCATTCCGGTGTTATTTATAAAGGGAGAACTAGTATTTATCAAGATGTCGACTATTATAAATTTGTTACGAATGGACCTGGAGAGATTCGCATTATCTTAACTGATCTTCCAAATGATTATTATTTTATGAATGATTATGTTACAGAATTATATGATCGTGCAGGTAAACGTATTAGTAGTGCAGTAACTTATGGTGATCCTAATGAAGCGATAACCGTAAGAGGAGAATATGCTGGAAATTACTTTGTGAAGGTATATCGAGCGGGCGGAAACTATGATGATCAGCATGAATATAAGTTAAAAGCAACATTTAAAGCTGACAATAGTAATGGTTCAAATGACACAAAAGAAAATGCAACTCCAATTGAAAACGGAAGATATTATCAACAAACCACAGAACTCGCACCAGATAATGATTGGTATTCAATTGTTCCAGATTCTAAAGGGGATTTATATGTTACTTTAGATAATCTCTCACATGATTTTGAAGTATTTCTATATAATAATGTCGGGGAACAAATTGGGAGAAGATCTCCAGCAGCTGGCAATAGGCCGGAAACCATTTATGTAGAAAACGCAAATGCTTCTACATATTATGTTTTGGTATCTGGAGGAGCCAATTCAAAAGGATATCATTATAGATTAAGAGCAGATTTTGCTAAAAAAGATAATTATTTTACTGGTTTGGCCGAACCAAATAACGTCAAAAATAATGCTTTCCCATTAATAAAAAATATTAGTTATGAATTCAAAATTGAAAATAAACTTGATAAAGATTGGTTTAAAATAACACCAAATGCAGGAACAGTAAAAGTTGTTCTCGATAAGATGCCTGCTGATTATAATTTATATGTATACGATAAGTATGGAACATTACTAAATTTCTCTATTAATACTGGTCAAAGTAAAGAAGAGATTGTATATAATGTTCAAGAGAAAGGTACTTATTTCATTCAAGTCATACCTGCTGGTGACTATCTTCTTAACAGTGATAATATAATTGGAACATATCGTTTAAGTGCTTTTTACAAATAGGATTGGATGTCTGATACCTATTACGTTAAAGTGTGAAGCCCTGTAAGAGAAATCTCTACGGGGCTTTTCTTTTTCAATGTTTCTAGTTACTAAGTCAGGGACAAGGAGACATGTTTCTTTCCCTTTAAAATTAGATTTACCTAAGTCATTTATTAACGCAAAAGTAAAAATAAAGTATTAAATACTTATGAATAAATGTTTTTAAATCCGTCTTCAACAATCGAGCGCTATTGTTGAGTAAAACTTAGATTTTTAAACGACTTTATTGGTATATTTTTTAGTGTAGTGAAGTATCTTACATCAAAAATTAAACAACTATATTTTTAACCCCGTTCTAAATTTAAGATTAGGTTATGCTTGTTTGAGTTTTTAAGATTAAAGACAAAAAAGCATGAAACCAACCAGTCTCATGCTTTTTGCTATTTATAATAATATTTTGTTACCCACATACTTTGTTTTTACCGCTATTTTTTTCCTGATACATACACTTATCCGCCTTATTAATAGTCTCACTAGGAGTAATTCCATCATTCGTTGCATAGCCAATAGAAAGAGTTACAATCGATTCTTTTTCTACTCTGGAACGAATCTTCTCCGCTACTGCTGCAATATCGACATGTTCCTGTTCAATTAACAGTACAATCTCCTCTCCACCATAACGCCCCCCCTATTCCTTTCCCACTAACAGTCTCTTGAACGATCCGCGCTACTTGCTTTAATACTTCATCCCCTTTTTTGTGACCTTGAGTGTCATTGAGTTTTTTAATTATTAATATTATTAAAAAATTAGTCCCAGTTAGAAAACCGAGACTGTATTTAAAATATAGACTTATTACATATTCGTTTTTTTAAAGTGTAACCTCAGCTAGTAAGATCAGAGTACTCTTTTTAAAACTAAAACTTCACCTGAACCTCTATGTGATTCTTTAGTTTTTTCAAGTATATGTGAAACAAACATAAAACCACTACTATTCAATAGTGATTTAGCATTATTAGCTGTTACATTAGCATGAATATTTCCCGAACCGCTTAAATTCACTACTAAATTATCAACTTCACCATTTGCTAATTGAACATCACTTGAGCCATTTATCTGAACATTAATGTTATTTACTGAATCAATTCAAGAGTTTGCGCATCGGATACTTTAATCTCAAGGTTAGCAATAGACAGGTTAATTTGTCCATTTGCTTTATTAATTGAAACAAACCTCATTGAAGGGACAACAGTCTGGTTTAATTTAATGAATATTTTCCTTTCTACAGGACCAGCATTCTCTATAAGTCTTCTCCCATTTATAAACATAACACTGTTAGCTATGATTACATTATCCCCTCTTTCTCCTTCACATCTTATAAATAAAGAGTTAGATTGCTCATGGATATGAATAGAGTTGATAAATTTCTCAACGTAGATTTAAACTAATTTAGTAATGTTACTAATATCTTAACCAATTATTTGTTCCTTACCCAAGACGTTCACCTTCTGTTGGAAGTATCATCAAATGCAGAAAACTTTCCCTGTAATTCTATCCAATATTTTACATCCTTAACATCCTTCGTAGAATTTGCAAAACTTTTTTCAGTAAAATCTATTACATAAAAATTGTTTTTCAAAAACCTTGTAGCTTTATTTCTCATTTTGTTAAATTTTTTTGCTTCAATTAATGACGAATAATATATCCCTCTTGAATACTTATTTGAATATGGTTCTTTATAATATTTATAATATCTAAAAGTGAAAATTTCATTTCCTTTAGAGAAGTTGTTTTCTTCAATAAATATATATTCTTTAAAAGGAAAATTATCCTTAAAAGGATCATCTAGATAATTTAAAAATGATTTTAAATTAGGCACCTTAGAAAAATCCCACCAATGTTTTGTTATAAAATCAACCCCGCTACTCGGTAATTGTACTAAAACAACGGGATATGCAAAAAATCTCCATAAATCTTCTCTCGTTATAATTGGAATATCTCTATTAAATTTTACTCCCGAAAACTTCCCTTCATTTGTCACCAAAAACCCCTTTACTTCTTTAAAATCCGGTATATCAATTCCCTTCTCCTTTTTTAACTTATCAATAAACAACTCTTTATTCTCTTTTATAAATTTACAAATGTAATCTACTTGTACAATACCATCATATGTATAATTCAATTTTCTTAGATTACTTATACTCTCAAATTTTTTCATCGTATGTTTGACATCAGCAATAAATAATGTATCGTTATACAAAAACATCAAATCAATTTCTATTGCTAAATTTTTAAATTCTACATTGGTCGGAAACACTAAAAAGTTGTTATTATTCTTAAATAGTATTTCTTTTACTATCTTTAAATCATTAATAATTTCAAATTCATAAAATTTTTTATCTACTGTCTTCGAAACATTACGGACAATGTTATTTAATAAATATGTAAATTCTATATCTGTACCCCAATTTAAAATTCTATACTGAGACCCATATTTTTGAATAGGATATAGATATAGATCTGTTTTTTCTGACATAAAATAACTCTCAATAATCTTGTGAAATTGTTCTTTTGATAAAATTTTTTTTAACTCTTTTTTAATAACTTTATCATAATCGATTTTTAACCACATTGGTTTAAGGTTATTTTGACCATCAACAAACTCACAAATATTATTCCAAACATTGTAAACATCTTGAAAGGTAACTCCAACCTCGATTTCATCATCTATTTTATATCCAAAATCCTTATACATGAATTCTAAACTTGTTTTTCTAAATGATGAAGAGCTATAAATTTTTCCTTTCTTATCTAAAGATATCATCCTTCTCTCTAACCTGTTAGCTTCATATAAAGCCGTCACCAAATCAATATTATTCTGAGCAGGCTCAATCGCGTAACAATGATTATTAACTGATAAGTTATATCTTCCACTCAACAAATCAAAAAACTTATTTTTGAACTCAATTATTGTACTATACTCTGTTATTAATTCTTTTACAAAATCTAGAATTTCCTTGTTTTTTGATCTTATTTCCTGTGTTTGTGATAATTCTATACTAGCAACTAACAAATTAGTATCACATAAAAACTGACTATATATTTCTAACCACTTTTCATTTAAATTTCTTTTATATTCTTGGAAAATTAACTGCTCAAAATAATACAATACATCTGTTATATATTCCTTATCCTTATTAAGTAAATAATCTATCATTTGATTTTTATTTTCTCTCAAATTTTGATAAATCGGGAGAAATTCACTATAAATATCTTCTATATTTTTACGAAAATTCAAACAGTCATTAAAGAAGTGAGAGCACACATAATCATTATTTTCTAGAAATTCTAGAAATTCCTTAACTTTTTTATAATTTTCTCCAAACATATCATATATATTACTTTTTAATATCACAAAAAAAGTTGATCCGCTAATTTCAAAGCCTTGTTGTAGATATTGATTTATCTCATTTCGATTAAAATTTTTAAGACTTTTTTTTAATTTCTTTAATAATTTTTCCATATTTCTAGTTATATGATTTTTCGACATATGTATTTCCCTTTCATTTCATTCTTTAAAATCCATAACTACTTCTATTAAATAAAAGAAAAACTACTCCGCTTAAATGGGGAGAGTCTTAACAAACTATTCGATTTTTTCATAATCCAAGCTCTTTACTCACTTTTCTAGAAAAATCCTATTTGCAGAGTACTATTTATGACTGTCCCTTTCTTTTTTTAGCTTGACCTTCCATAAAAGTTCTCCTTTTGCATAAACTGAACCATTCTCTATTTGAGCATAATATTGATTTTGTAATGTATCGTAAAGGACCAATTCAAAAATAAAAGATTTATTCGTAAGCCCATATTCGTCTAATCCTATCCTAATACAGTCACTTGAATTAAAACTTAGATATAAATCACCTGTTTTTTCTGAAAATGGGGGGATTTCTAAACGGAAGTCTGCACCCTCTTCCCTACCTAGACCAACCAAACTATGTTGGGATAGGAGAACATTTCTATCTTTTACAAGTAATTTTCCACCCATAATTGTTATTGGCATTTTAGTTAAATTCCTGAGAGATACATCTAAAAATGCAGTACCTATTTTATCTTCTACTGCTCTCAGATAACTATCTAAAATGATGATCTCAAATTTTTCTTTACTTTGGTAGAACATATCAAAATCCGATCTTCTAGCAAGAGTATTAATACTGCCCTTTCTTACAATGCAATAACCTTCTTCAAGATTATTTACCTTCTTTTTCGTCATATAAGGTTTATTATTAGTATTTCTGATCTCAATAACTGCTATTATTTTTTCCTCGATCTCGATATAGTGAAGATCAAAATTAATATCAGGCTCAATATTATTTAATATATATTGTTGATATGACGAAACATCAACTTTTTCCTCATGATCAACACCGACAATATAACGACCTTTTAAAGTATCATCTTTCACTCCTAAAATAATATATTTTGAGTTTTCATAGCTTGAATTAGCCATTGCTAGAATATCCTTTAATAAATCAAGAGTTCCTTTTCTCGGGTACATTTTCGCCTTAAAATCTAAATACTCACATTCAACTCCCTTTTCTACTAACTCTAAAATCCTTCTTCGAATATCCACAAATTATCCTCCCAATGACGATCTATACAAAAATATAATTAAATTAAAATAGCTAATATAATGCTTATAAAATATTATTTAATTATTCTAGAACCATAGATATAGTAAGCTAATTTTATCATTCATTCAAAAAATTTAACAACTATTGATTATTATGGAAAATAATCAAAATTTTCTAGTTGCCAATTATTTTGAATATTTCATAAATAATTTAAAATAAAAACCACTCGTTCTCACGCGTGGTTTTCTCTGTGGCTGAAGCCTTTGTTACTGACTAGACCTTAAAGGGCCTCTGAGTAATTTTCTAGATGTACTACTTTTACCGGCTATACCTCAAGGGCCTTCTACCTACTTCCATTTCTTTTCCCTCACTTCTTCTTCTTTAAATGGATCTAGATATTCTATCATACTTAATTGCTCTGCCACTATGTCATCTTGAATCTGGTTGCGTATATATTCTTCTATCATTTTCTTGTTTCTCCCACTGTATCCATATAATATCCGGTACACAAAAATTTCCGGTCTACGTATCAATACTTTAAATTCCTACAATACTTCTAACTGAGGACCAACAACATCTTATTACATTCCTAGATGTATATCATTCTCATGGTTTAAAAATACTTTTATCTAATTTCTTTAGAGAGAGTAGTAAGAGTCAGATGTTACTTTAAAATAAAGTCTCTTTCTATATAAAAATATTGCTATTGCTTCTTCTCTGAGGTAATTTTCGTATAGGCATACTTTCTTCTCTAACTAAGCAGTTTATTACAATGAATGATGTTAAATGAAAAAGCTATTCATGATGAATTTTAATATATTAGTGAACAATCTAAAGTTACGGAAAGAATAGAATTATAAAATAGTTTAGCAAGAATACACTGTTTTACAATTTGGCTATAGTTCCTGACTAAGCTAAGACTTTTAATGATAGGCAATCAAAAAACGTGAGATTATCACTACCTCTCACGTTTTTTCTTTTAAAAAAGGAAACTGACTCATCCACACACTTTGTTTTTTCCACTATTCTTTGCCTGGTACATAAATTTATCAGCTTTATTAATAGTCTCACTTGGAGTAATTCCGTCGTTCGTTGCATAACCAATAGAAAGGGTTACAATCGATTCTTTTTCTACTCTTGAGCGGATTTTTTCGGCTACTGCAGCAATATCGACATGTTCCTGATCAATTAATAGAACTATCTCTTCACCACCATACCGGCCCCCTATTCCTTTGCCACTAACCGTCTCTTGAACAATCCACGCTACTTGCTTTAATACTTCATCTCCTTTTTTATGACCATGAGTATCATTAAGTTTTTTAAAATTATCAATGTCACAAAAAATGACTCCAATATAGCCCTTTTCGCCTTTTTGTTCGACTAGTTTAGTATAAAATCTACGGTTAAAGAGACCTGTTAAAGGGTCAGTGATCGATGTATAAGAAGCTGCCTGCATTAAGTCTACTATCCTTTCAAAAAACATAAGAAATTGAATAATGAATGCCATTGTAAGAAAAGAAGAAAACATAAAGGCACATATAGAACTATTGAACACAACGGCCAATGCTCCAAATATTCCGGAAAGAAAAGTAAAGCTTAGCGTTAATAAGTAATGCATTCGATTATTAATGTCTTTCATTAAGCGGTAGTAAGACATTATAGAAAAAGCGATGATCAATATGTATGGAATAACAGATATGAATTTATTAGATGTCATTCCAAAAATAAAGATGAGAATGATTGTTGACAGAAAAACAAGTAATTCCTTTTTTTTCTTAGAACTATAAAGATGATACACTCCACCTTGTACTAATGTTAGAGAGACTAACAACAGGCTAATAAGTGGTGAGGTAAGAACCACATCCCCTTTTATACTGCTAAATGAAACACTAACAACTGGAATCAATGCAAGAACAAAGGCTGCTGCTCCTATCAAATAAGGTCTTTTTCTAGTTTTTAAGTAAAGATTGATTACCATTACTGCCATTAACAAAACAACAATCATGCTGAATGATAAAGGAAGTAAATACAACTGATTTGCAAACATAATATCACCTATCTTTTCAACTTATAGCCCCAGCTAAGTAACTGGGACTGTTTTTCACTATCCCGATACATAAAAAAGCATAAGTCTATCATTCTGATAAACTTATGCTTTAAGTTACAGTTTTCTACATAATATAAAATTAATGTGTGACGTTCGATTGGAAGTCATCATATGACGAAAGATCACCATGATAGAAGACAACATCCCCGTCTTTTAATGCAAAGTTATTTCCATATGGATCAATTCTACTGTTCTTATAGCCTTCTATTTGCCACTGGTTTGCTAAAGGTGCGTAAATATACTGTAGGTATGGATTACTTAAATCCTCATTTCTAATTGTTTCAATATTGAAATTAACAATGATGTATCCATTCTTTAAGAAAATCAGTGATTTATCATTAATAGCATTCATTCTTCCATGTTCAGCTAAATTTGTCCCTTTAGCAACCGTATAAACATTAGCTGGAAGACTATACTCTCCATACCACTGATGTATAGATGCAATAGCTCTTTGTTCATCAACCATAGCTCCGGCTGGAACAGTTGTTGGTCCAATATGTGTTTTTAAGCGATAGTTTAAGATCATCCATGAGAAGTCACCTACCCATGTTTTTTCTTTTGCCTTCTCAAAATACTCTTCTATGAAGCGATTTCTAATATCAGTTGTCCTATTAGGATAATGATCAAATGCGTATTCTGCTGCATTCACAAGATCTCCTTGAGGTACATTACGTAAGCGATCATTCATAATAACGTAACGCTTTTCTTTGTCCTCTGGACTTCCAATTCTAACGAAATTCTTCGCGTCATTTTTATAGTAAAGGTCAACTTCTTGTCTCTGTTTTCCATCTTTAGTAACAAAATAGAAAGATGGAGTGATTCTAATTCCATCACCAGGACCAAACATATTTCCCTTTGTCTTTAAGTCGAATTTAAAATGGTAGCCAGTTTTTACACTTACATTCTTATAATTTGGGTGACTGCCCGGCATGATTGGCAGAACGTAAGGGAACTTATTTCCTCTTAATTCTCCGTCAATACCTCGATCTTGTACCCAATAATAGTTGCCAGTGTGCTTATAACTACCTTTATTAGTACGGAACACTTCTCCCCAATTATAATCCGCTATATCAGACACTTTAAAGTCGTATACACGACCAATAATATTAACTGGAATGACATCTGTTGCCACATGATGTTGTAAGTCTAAGTTAGCATTTGGTTGTGTTGTGAAATCAGCTGGTGCATTTTCCGCAATTGTTCTAAATAATACCTCGTAATTCCCTTCATCAATCCATACTGGTAAGTAAAAGTTTGAAGCTACTTCTGCAACCGGTATGTCAATCCATGTATTAGCAGGAACAAATTGACCTTTCGTGTTGTTTTTATAATGCCAAACATCAAATGGGAACCTTACTTGCTTCGTTCGAACATATTTAGCATAATCACGATCTCCATATCCAAGAATATTACGATGTGGTCCACCTGTTGGCATGTAAATCGTAAATGGTCTATCAAGAATGACTCCCCGCTTCGATTGATCGGGCTTCGTTCGCTGATTATGCTCCTTATCATCTGAAACATCTGCAAAAATAACAACTGGTGTATGTACGGTGACCGTATTTATACCGAGTATTGGGTATATTTTTTGTGGATCTCCACCTTTTATTCCAGCCAAAAGATTATAGTATATGTTTCCTGTAGTCGGAGTATCTTTCTTATTAACTAAGGATTTACTAATAACCATCCCATGCTCATATAGAACATCACGGTTAATCATCTTAGCTTCAGGGATAGTTGTCGGTGTTGGACCTTTCTCCACCACCCGCTTATTATCCATAATTTTTGATCCATTAAATTCTACTAGGTCATTCTCAACTTCTGTTTTTCCTGTTGCACTTTCAGCATCCTGCTTAAAGTTCTCATCAGGAACCGATGGACGTGAAGTTCCACCATTTATAGTTTGAGTTCCTTTATCCACTGATTTACATTTAGCAGGAAAAACATGTTTCTCTACATCATCATCATTTTCTGCATTTACATTAGGTGGTGTGTATCCTTTCGGGTACATAGTCACTTCTCCACCAGGTAATGCATAGTTAGCCATATCAGCTTTTTCTAAGCCATAAACCTCTAAATTATCAATCAGCCAATAAAGATAAGGTCTAAATATGTCATAATTTTTAACTACTTCAACGGTATCACTTCTAGGAACATAATAAGCGTCCCCATCCTCATCATAATAAACATCTTCCCATACTAAATGATATGTTTTCTTAACTGGAACATTATATTGTACTCTTCCACTCATTTCAGTGAATATATTTTTATGAACATATTCTTTAGCAAAGGCATTTGTGTAAAGAGATTCACTAGTTGGTATTCCATCTAGTACATTAAACTTATGATTATCTCGATCATCCGCTTTATTTTCACCTGAAGGATTAGCATCCATTTTATCAGCTGTCTGTTTTGTACCAGCAGCAGGCGGTAAAATTTTATAATCACATGCTAATGGTGGATTTGGTTTCTCTTCTTCCTTCTTTTCTAAAATTGCTTCAATTTTATAGTCACTTTCCTCCATATGAACCATTGCATTCCAGTTTGTATAAGGGAAGCCACAACTTTCATCACCTGGACAAGTTGCATTAGGAAAGCTATCTGTCAATCGAGTAAAAGTCCAGTCACTATATTTCATATTTCTCATATATGGATGATTACCCGGCGTGTAATACATTGGATGTGCTCTTCCATAATAGTTTCCTTTTTGAATATCTTGTGTAAAAGATACTTTAGTATCATTATTAGTGTCTTTTGCCCAATTTCTCCAGAAGTCCGGTGTATTTAACCATCTTGATCTCCCAGTGGAATCTACCTTATATACTAAATCGTAATTCCCAAACCTTGTTCCACCAGGATAGTCTGCATGATTATAAACTATTGGTGAAGGAAAATATGTTTTCCAGGGATAAGGAGAAGGCGCTCCTCCAGTCCAAACATAAGGTTTATTTCTATCAGGTATTCCCGACCACTGTGCATCTATAGTAGAAACTTCACTTATATTTTTCCTATAGTTATCCCATGATTGTTTTAAAATAGCATCGGCAATCGAAATAGCGTAAGATCGTTCTTTATGAACAGGATAAACCATGATCTCTTTTATCTTATATTTGGGATTAGCTGCTTCAATTTTACTAGCAGAAGCGGCTATACTCCCTTGTAAATTCCCTGTCCAAGTTAGTGGTGTCATAGGTGTTAGAGTTGTCTTATTTTTATCTCTTGGTTGATTCCTCCACTCCCATACATATTTCCAAACTCTATCTCTGAGGGCAAATTCCCGATTCGCAAGTCTTTCCCATTTATCGGGATCATCACTTAAATGTTTTTGGCTTGCTGGAACCATACCATTTTTATTATCAGGTGTCTGAATATCTAAGTAATAAACTGGTGCTCCTTTATATGAAGTTTCCTTCGGTTTAGGAGCACTTGAAAAACTGTAAGCTGAAGCAGTAGAAGGTGGAACAATCACCCCTACTGTTATCAGCATAACAAGAAAAATATTAAGAAACTTTTTCATTCTTTCCCCCCGAGTTTATCGGTCAAAGTTAACATGGAAATCAGGAAGTGCATAATATCCAGCTCCTACATTATAGCGACCATTTTCTGTCGAATAGACTCGTACGTTTTCCATTGGCTTAAACTTTTTAAAGAATTCACCATTTGGTTTATAGACTGAAAGGTGTTGATCTTTTCCATAAATATGACCAACGTAAAATAAAGTATTTTTCGTTTTCTTCACATAGAAACCGCCACCAACTTGATAACGGTCACCTTGTACTTGGTAAACTCGTAAACCTTCATATTGTTTTAGCTTTCTATGAACTTTCCCGTCTTTATTGTATAGAACCATGTCATTTGCCTGTATTAGCACCCTACCAATATGTGAAACATTAGAAGCGGGAATTTCATCACCCTTCTGTGCTGTTTTAATATAGGCTGAACGTTCCGCTTTCGAAATTTTTGTTAAGTCAACATTAGGGTAAAATTTAGCATCAATGTAATACGAATTAGGACTACTAGTTCCAACTCCGCCTAAATAATACTTTTTATCTGCTTTAGGTTGCTCAATATAATAAACTTGTCTAATTGTAAAATTTTCAACAGAATCACGATTAATAAAATCAGATTTTTGAATACCAGTAACCTTCTTTGCATACTGATCTCTTCCATCAAATCCATAGGGTTGAACATATAAAAAGGCAGGAAGCCATTCTGATGCTTGGGGATCTCTATACATTTCCATGTATCGATACTCTTTTTTCTTTAACTCGATAATCAATGTTCCCTTTTCAGATGTCTTAGTTGTGAATTGAGAGCTTTTTGTAGCATCTTTAGATACAGAACCATCATCATATACTATATCCCCAGAAATCCAACTAACTTCCACATCTTGTGGTTTAACATAAGATATTGTTGCCGCTTCTACTTGTCTCACAGTAGGATTACTTAAAGGAATAGGTGTAAATCCCCCTAACATCATAGTTCCAACGGCTGTTGCTAATACCATCTTTTTCATTTTCATAGTCTTTTTCTCTCCTCGTTTTCTACTTTTCTATAAGTATTTTATCCTATTTAGAATCTATAGAAATATCATACAGCAACTAAGAAGTTTTGCCAAAATTGCTTAAAAATCAACAAATATCCTCTAAGTTGGCTTATCTGGAAATACATAGACTGCTTGTATTTCATTCTCTTCTACTAACAAGGCTTCACCACGCCCTAATAATCGAGGCAACCAATTAAGCTCTTCCACCCCGCTTTCCATTTGTGAATAGTGAAATATTAATTGACGATTGAATAACTTATCTAATGAAAGAGAATCTTCCCTTGTCTTACAAGAATCTAAACTTTGCGTTGAAAGATAGATTTTAAGATTGGGGTTATTGGAAGATAAAAACTTACATACTGCTGAAACAGATAATGAACCAGTATCTTTTTTATCAAAATATCCACTATCCAATACATAGGCTTCATCAATAATTAAATAATCAACCTTTTCAATTATTATTGTTAAGAAGGTTAGATCATATTGTCTTTGAGGAAACAATAGATCATCTCCAAAATCAACGTGCAGCAGCGGGTTTTCTGTTAAGTTTCCTTTGATAATTTCTTTAGGAGTAATAGATAGACCATTATGTTTAAAAACCCTCTCATCATATTCTTTTCTAAAATCAAGAATAGCAACTCTCTTGTTCTCGTAGAGTAACCTAGATATAAGCATTTTTAATGTATGTGTTTTTCCAACTCCATCATCTCCAATTAATAATAAAGATTCATTAAATAAATTATTAATTTTCCCTTGTTTCTGAAGACCTGGAATAGTTAAACTTGGCATATCTGATTTCCTCCTTTAATTATCTATCTCAAAGGGAAATACCCCTTCTTAACAGCCTCTTTTTGATTAGGAAAAACTTCATCTGCTTTGTAGGAATGACCCGAATCATCACGGTAATAATACTTACGACCATTAATAACTGTTCCATAGTAATAGTGTTTTTTCGTAATTCGGCTGCCACCTAAGGCATAGTTGTTATAAACATGACCGCCACCCAACGGAACCCCTTGAATAAAGGAAATAAAGCCTATATCATCTATCGTATTATCCCAATCTTCTTTACTTAAAATAGGAAGAGTAAATGTATAACTGACTCCAAACCGTTTAGCGTATGTATTATGGCGATTAATATAGTATTCTAAGTCGTTCTGGATAACATTTAAGATTGTACTTCTTCTTACACTTTCAAAGAGCTTTGCATCCTTTAATAAAGGAATATTAAGCTCGTCTTTAATTTCTTCTCTAAATCCTTCATTCCATTTGTTTTGGCTTTTATCATAAGCAATAACATAATCATCAAGTGTAAAGGAGATTAAATTTCCTTGTTTATCTTTATATGAGTATGGCTTGATCGGCATTTCAACATGTTTTGTAAGTAACTCATTTTTAGAATTCTTGTAATCATCCATTGCATAAATATAAAATCCTTTATAATCAATGATTGCCATTAGAGGGATATATGTTTTCAATACTCCTAAAGCAATCGAATTTTCTTCTTGGTTAAAGTTCATTGCAAATGTCTTATTAAATTGTTCAATAGCTTCCTTGCGATTGGCACTTGTAAACTTATTAGATCCATAACCTGCTTCATATTCTTGTTGAATATTAGTTAATAAAGACAAAGCAGCATTATCCACAGATACGGTTAGAGCGGTATTATACCGTCTAGACAATTCATTAGCTTTTTCTATTTGTTTTTCTTTCATATACTGAGAAAACCAAAGTCCTGAGAGGATCAATATAAAAATAATCCCAAAATTAGTAATCTTCATTGTGAACCATACCTCCGTATGGAATAAACACTACTGTCGGATTACCAGTGTTTCCATTGGTTAAAAAGTCTTTTAAGATTGTTGCATTAGTACGATTTGTATTCTTAATTTCAACTTTAAAGTAGTCACCCACATTTAATTTATACATTCTATTCTTACTGTCTTTTGGTAAAGAATTGTTCGGGAAAAGAATTGGTAGTATTTGTTTTGAATAATTATTTTGATAATGTACCTTATAATCTCCAGTGAAAGTATTTGGATTAGCGGGATCTGTATAGACTGGATAATAGAGTTTTTGTTCATGTGTTAGTTCAATGTCATATTTGTACCCACTTATACCCAGTTCATTAGTTAATTCGTTATACATAGTTGGTGTAATATAGCCTTTATTACGAACTGAATCAACAAATTTTGTGACTGCATTTTGAGCTGTCATTTTTACTAAATCGTCTTGCCTTTCAAAATTAAAAGAAAGAGGTACAACGAACAGTAAAAATATAGTTAAAAGTAAAGCAAAAGCTTTAGAAATTGCGTCCATTATTAAAGCACCTCTTTCTGATAACTAACTTTTATTACATTACCGCTAGAGTCTCTTATCAATGATTCTTTGTAATTAGCGTTAATGTTAATTCGAGAAGTAAAGGATTCTTTTGTCACATCATATGTGTTTTGAAATGTATATCCGTCAACAGTAATTTCTACATCTTTCTTATAGTAAAAGTAGAGTTTTTGAACAATTTCATGCCCGCTTGTTAATGGCTTCTTTGATATCTTTATATCTCTGGATAAACCATTTTCTATTGGTAATTTATTCGCCGCTTCATAAGCTTTATGGACTGTTCTAGTGTTTTCAATTGAAAGAGTAACTGCGCCCAAAAATATGAACACAGTTACCATAAGAAGAATTGTCTCTTTAATAGCCATAGTTTATTACTTTTGTGTAAATTCTATTGCGCGGATTGAATTATTCTTATCGCGTAGAATTTTTGCTGTAAAGTTTCCATTAGGGTTAATATAAGATGTGCTGCTTTCGTTATACATATTTGCTTTAACACCAGAAGCTGTTGTTAAGCTATCAATAGAAGAAGCGTCATTAATATACCAGTCATTTGCACCTTTACCTGTTGTTACTTTAATACCAATATTACGGCCTTCAAATTTTTTAATTGCATTAACAACTTGAGATCCGCTAACATTAGTATCTTCATAAACTAGGTAAGGCTGTTCAGTTAATTCAGTTTCAATTGCTGAATATTCATTTGTCGCTACTTTTGCTCCAGTTGCTGCTTTTCCATAAAAGAAAATCGCAAATGTTGCTAATCCAATAGTGATAAATATTGTTACTGCTAAGATAATACCCTTCGTTGATACTTCCATTAAAAGTCACACTCCATTTAATTTTATTTTTTATAAAAATTGTCTAAATAGGTTATCAGTTTGTAACACACTGATATAGATCATAGGAATAACTAGATACAAGAAAATTATTGTATATAGTGGTGTTAGCCCTATGAGAAAACCCCAATCTGCTTTCATTTTAAGCACATGTTCATTATGACGATTACGTTGTTCAACAAAGAATTGTTTTTCTAAATTAATATCGTCAAAGGCTTCTTGAACAGAAATCCTTGTAGCAGCTAGGTATAAGCGATCTACAATTCGATTAAATGATGGAAAAGAGACATTCTCTTTTAATTCTTTAAGTGCTAATTCCGGATTGTTATCAAAATTAAGTAAGGAGTCTTTCAAAGGTTCTTTGAAAATGACTGCGAATCGTTCCATCCATTCAAGTACATTCTCAGTAGATATACTTTCAAAATGTGAGATGACATTGATAATGGTATAAAATTGATTCACTTCTTCCTCCATATCCATTTTCCTTAATTTCGCTTGGAACATGAGTAGTAAAATAGGAATCTGGTATCCTATCACACTTACTAAGAATGAGATTAATAGCTCCCACCATTTAAAATAAGAATTATCAATTTTTTTCATTTTCTTAATAATTCGATCGGATGTACTTTTGGCTTCTGTTTCTTTTACTTCGTTATTTATGTAATGAACGACATCTTCATACTTTTTATCTTTCACCTCCTTAAAATGCAATATTACTTTGCGATCAAAATTTGTTGTTTCTTCAGCTTCTATTTTCTCTTCATCAGTCATTTTCCCCATAAGAACACTTGACGTTGGGCTGTATAATGCATTTTTAATCGTGATGTGATGACTATAAAAAAAGAGGCCTAATAAAAGAAAAAATGATACAACAGCTGTTATCAGCCTTTGTGTATATAACCACTCAATTTTGATTGGAGAGTTAGCATCTTTAATCAATTGAGTGAGTTTATAACCTTCTTTGTCATAATAGTTTGGTGTTAACAGATCAACGATGTATTTAATTGGTTTTATATTGTAGACTTTTTCTGCCCAAACTTTTCGATTTGATTTTGATAAATACTTAGAATCGTTGATTTCACGCATTTTTCTTACGATCATATATGATAATAAAATCGTCATATATAGAAAAATTTGAGTTAGTAGTCCAATTTGACTTGTATAAAAGCTAACCATTGCTGGTAAGTAAGTAGTTGCCCATGCTCTTATTGGAAATAAAAGAAATATCGGAACAACAGTTATGACACTTAAACCTTTTAAAATATAAGCCAATTTACTACGATGAATAATCTCATAGTTGATTTCTTCAGTTAAAATAGTTAATCCATTTAGAAAAGCAGATCCTTTTTCGGTTTGAACATCACCTTTTTCGAAAACAAGTACACATATACTTGCAAAAGCTCTTAAAAAGCGGTTTGGTGCAACATTCTCATAATCTCGCAATTTTTGTACTGGATCAGACGATGTAACCATTTCATATATAGAATCAGCTTGTAATTTCATTTCATATGGGGATAAAAGTGAAGCTTCATAAACAGCTTCATCCACCATTTTATTTTGTTGATAATGATGTCTAATATCTTGTAGAAACTCTTTAAATTGTTTCAATAATCGATCTTCTAATCGATGAACAAAAAAATCAATTAAAGTACCATTTATGAAAACAATGGCTAACAAAATAAGTCCAAGAAACACTAAGTTTTGATAAGCAAGAGCGCATATTAAGAAAATCAATGAAGAAACACCAATAGCAGTAAATAGTATTGTCATTGTTTCTCTACGTAACTTATACTCGTCATATTTATTAATTGTTTCTAATCGTTTTCTAACTGTTCGTACATACCCCTTTAAAAAGGGTATATTTTGAAATCTAGTGTAGGATTTTAAAGCTAAAATATTATAGTCTTGCTTCCAATTTCTTTTTTTAGGAAGTAGTGAAGTAATATCTTTCTTTTTGCCTTGTCCATTTTTTTCTTTGTTATCAGCGTATAAGTAAAGGAGTCCCATTAACAAAAGAACAAAAACGAATAAGGCAAACAGCAACTCAAGAGACATACTGTTCTTCCCTCCAGTAACGGTTCATAAAGTCTTTAAATTCATTTGCATCTGTTTCTGAAAGTCTTTCTATCATTTCTTTCATTTGTGGGTTACTGATAGGATTTACAGCAACATAGCGTCCATCTTTATACTCAATAATATTTTGAGAGCGGAATACTTTACGATCCGTTTGTCTACGGAAATATTCTGTCATTGTCTCCATAAATGCTTTCATTTGATCATCACTTGAACCCGCTTTATCCCAATTCATTGGGTAATCTTCATCATCAAGAAGTGGGATACATTCTGTAACTCTTTCAACATATCGATGACCATTTGTATCTTTTTTCAAATGAATATCGAAATTAATAACACTTACTACTTGTTGTTCTGCAATTTTTTCGTTGCTAAATGTACCCGTTTTAAGCAATGAATTTCGAATCGAATGAATTAAAAATTCAAATGTTTTCGCATGATGAGAAAATACAGTAAATTCAGAAGCAACTTGTCCCATTTGGATCATCCATGCAGCAACTTCATCTGTTGCAACTTCTCCAAGAATATTAACCGCACCATCTGTCTTTTTCTGCAAATCTAAGCCAGCTTGCCCTGATACATTACTGGTTTCTTGAAAAGTCAAAATATTACGTTCAGGATGTATTTTTCGTACATTTAATTCGAACGCCATCTCTTGAATACGCAAATTATAAGCAGGGTTAATATAGTTGATTAAAGCCATAAGTAAGGTTGTTTTACCTGTTCCCTGCGCTCCAGTTATACTAGTTACTCGACAACCCTTCATAAGATATATAATTAACTCTCTTACCATATCGCCACCATCATCACTTGGAATTAACGATGGCAAATTTGCTTTTGGTATATCAAATTTCCTTATAAAGAATGCCCAAGATTCTGAAAGATTTGGTCTAATTGCAACAACACGTGATCCATCGGCCATTTCATTTACAATGTAAGGTCTTGATTCTGATAATTGTCCAGGGTTGTTATGTTTATAAACAGTTTGAGTCACTCGGCGTAACTCAGCAGCATTTCCAAAAGATAAGAAAGCTAGATGAATTGTTTTACCTCGATACATAATCCAAACAGAATCAGCATTGGTAGGTGTATTTTTTAAAGTTCCGATAGCATCCATTTCATCATCCATTGATTGAATCTTATGAGGTAGTCCAGATACACCCCCAGATACACCATCAATATTTAAATCGCGAATATCGTCAATGACACCATGTCCTTTATAAATGGAATAAACTCGTTGAGTGATAATTTCTAACTTATCTTCAAAAGATAACTTTCGGTTATATTCTTTTAAGAAGATCTCATCTATTTCCTCTTTTGTGATTCGATATGACTCAAGTCCCTTTTCACCTTTTAGTTCAGCGAGATTATATTTTTCGATTAAAAATGATAAAGCATTTTCACCATGTTTCTTCTTATAGAGATGCAGTAAAATATCAAACTTTTCTTGATAGCTTAATTTTTGACTATTTTCAAAAGGAATCGGAATATTGACAGAATCTTCATCCATGCCATAAGTTTTCAATAATAAATCGTTTATAAACACTTTTACATATAACTTGTCATTTATATTTCCTGTGTTACATGTCTTTAAAGCGGTAATTAGCTCGTCCCTTTTTCTTTCACGTCTTAAAAATTCATCTGGATGTAATCCTAAGTCAAATAAATTAGAGTTTGCGATTTCATTGAATGAAGATTTCACAAAATTTACAAGAGTAGGAATATCGTATTCTTTCCCATCTCCTTTTTTAAATCGATTCATTTTATTTTTAATATCTTTTCTTCTTAACAATTGGAAGAGAAGAAATCCAATCATAATTAACAATAAGATAACAACCAAAACAATATTCACAATTGCAGACATATTATGATGCTCCTTTAGTTGCTGACTCAATAAGAAGAGAATCAGTAATATGAGAAGCTTCTCCGTTTTCTGATTGTTGTAATTTACTTGTTATATTACAGATTTCATAAACCAGTTTTCTTATCTCACCCACAAAAAATGCATTCTCCCTTTTCATAGAAAAATTTGTAGCCCGTAAGAAATACTCAATTGTATTTCGATCATTGCAGGAGTCTCTAAATGCTGTATTATATGGAACTGTCAATATAGGTTGTTTACAATTGTACCTTCTCTTTATATTTTTAACTGAATATTGGGATTTCGGATCATACTGGGACAGTACGATTACGTAAGGTTTGTTATCCAATGCCTCTAACCAATCTTCTTTGTTAAAAAAGCGATTTAATAATTGAATGTTTTGATTAAGGTTAACAACAATCATATCTGCTTCTTCTAATACTCTCTTCGTCATGGAGTTTTTAGTACCTGAGTGAACATCGATAAAGCAGTAATCATAATGTTTTTTAGCTACTGTGAATATCGTATCTAAAACACTATTAGTGTTATCTTGTAACATATTTTTTGGTCTTGCACTACCGAGTAGTAACTCTAAGCGATTATGTAGTATCGGTATCGTATAATCAGCTACTTTCTCCGCTGTTAGTCTTTTGCTGCGGGCAAGTCGTTCTAATGCATCTAAACCAGTATCAGAAAAGGATAATAAATCTCCCTCATCTTGCTCTTTTAAAAATGCTGATTCTAAGGTTGAATGAGCAAGCTGAGTTTGAGTTATCATGACACGAACATCTTTCTCAATTGCTAATACGGATGAAGCTGCCACTAAATTTGAAGTATTTGCGACTTGACCATGAACTGGTCCCCAAAATGCTACTGTACTCATTTTTAATAATCTCCCTTCTCTATTTGCTTCATAGCAATCTTTGTATCTTTTTCATGATGGCCTGTAAGAACAGTAATAATGGATGATAATGTATTTCTAAACTCTTTTGATAATCTCTTAAAAGTTGGTTTCATGTTATATTGCATATCCACCTTATTGGCTACATCCATTTCATCGAAAGGCAATTTATAAGTGCTGGACCATTTTATTTTGTGATTAAACAAATAATCCAAATAATCGCTATCAATATTACTTGAAACTTCATATACTACTTGGTTAAATATTATTCCCTTATCATTATTGGCTAGAATATCTTTCATGAGCTTTGTATCATCTAACAACGTAACTTTTTCATAATCAGCAACATAGTAACTTGCTTCGAAATCTTCCCAGTCATATTGATCGTGTACATGGTCAATATCCACTAACATAAAGTCATATTTATTAAGATCTTCGCCAGAACTCTTCATTAGTGATTTTAAATTTTGCAAACTGTTTACCGGTGCGATTTCAACATTAAAGAAATTGTAAAGAGTGTCCTGGTCAGCATATCTAGTATAGGAACGTAAATATGTCTTTTTTTGTGTAGCATCAGCTATAACCGTTTTATAACCGTTTTTTTTAAGAATAAGAGCTATATACATGACTAAATCACTCTTATTCTTAGAGCCTAAAAACAAAATTTTCTTCAAATTATTGACCTCCCTCTTGGTTTTGATTACCTTGACCATCACTTACTGGCTCTGTTGATTCCTCAAATACTTCCTGTTGTGTTTGTAAAGCCTCTTTTTGCTTCTCTTTTATCTGTTGCTGCTGCTGTTCTTTTTGTTGTTTATAAGTGCTCTTATCTTGTGCTTCCATTGTTTTAAGATTTGATTCTAATGCTTCACGACCGCGGCTTGCTAAACTATCTTTTGCAACCTGAAGAATATTTGGGCTATCAATAATAAGCTGTTTCACGTTTTCTTTCACTGGATATGTAACAATTGCCTCGTCTTGAATATATGGATCAACATACGGCATTGTATAGATGATCGCATTTTCTAAGTAAGCATCAACAATACCTGAAGACATAGTAAGAATTTCATTCTCTTTCATATCAAACCAAATTGTTTCACCTTCAATGTTCTTCACTTTCTTTTTACTTAACAAAATGTAGTCGTTACCGTTAGGAAACTGAATTCGTACATCAATAAAATCATCTTTTTTAAGTTTTTGAGCTAACGTGATGAAACTATATTCTCCGTCTCTTAAATCCTTTGGAGTAGCTTCTTCTTTAAAAAGGACACTATCAGTCATTAAAGTGCTAGGCTTCATATCCACCTTAGCAAAGCGACCTTCGATTTCTCCCAAACTTAGAATGTCCTCTGAAGCAGTTTTATCTGCTAACAAAACTTGTTCCACCATGTTTGCATCAATTTTGGTTCCTGCTTTTACTTCTTCTTTAAGCCTAAACCCTCTGTTTTGCTTAGTTGCCCATTCTTCTAAACTAGAAATTTTGTTCTCATATTCTGTCATTTTTTTATGTTCATCTTCTTTCCAATTCACATACAAAGAATAAACAACAACTGAAGAGATAATTGCGACAGTTAAAGCGCCTATCCCCCCTGCATATAAAAGGTTTTTATTACGTTGTCTAATTTTCATTTATTTCTCTCCTTATTTAAAAAAAGTAATTGCAATTACAATAAAAACTAAAACTAGAATTGAGAGTCCACCATATAACCAAACAGCTGATTGCTTTGCTGCTCCTTGTAGAGTTGGTAAGTTCTCTTGAAGCATATCTTCAAAAACCATATTTAACTCTTCAGAACGTTGATATGGATCTGAGTGCGTAGGAATGGAGTAAGGAAATAGTAACGTTTCTTTTTCTATATCCTCTAATGTCTGAGAGTCAGCAAATGGTAAAACTAAATGCCAATTTTGTTGATCATATTCTTGATAAGATAAAAGGAAGTCCATCAGTTTATCCCGCTTCCACTCACTAGCATGAGAAGTCACAATTTTTATGTGAGCTCGAAAGAACTCTTCAAAATATTGAGTATTTTCTTTTTGACCTATATCTAAAATGATAAAGTCGTATTGGTGTACTAATTCTGAGAAGTTCAACTTCCCTATACTTTTGTAGTGATCAATCCCATCAATATTGAACATCTCTTTCTTACTGGTGTATCCTCTTCCACCCTCATACACATATTCAACCGAAAAAAAGTCATTAGAGTTATTCGCTTCTATAACTGCAACTCTCAATCCCCTATTATTCAGAAAGTTTGCTAATAATAGACTCAAATGGGTAGATCCCGTATTCTTTTCAACTCCAACAATTCCAACAAAAACTGCACCAATAATCTTATCTTGAATAACAACCTTTTCTTTCTCTTTAGTTGGAAGGTATTCTTGTAAAAAATCTTCTTCATCTATGTGATTTAACAAAGAAGCTTCTCTGAATTCTCCTACTTTTGGAGATAATATAGGTTTTCTATTTGGTTCTTCTCTTAACTGATCCCCATTTTCATACTTTTTAGTAATATTGATTTGAACTTCATTAGGTTGACTTTGTAAACTACCTCGTCGCCATGGAATTTCCTTATTTACTACTCTTAGAAATTTAATTTCTGAAAACGTTAGAGGATTTTCAGCCGTTTCTAATAATTCATCTAAACTTATCTTTTTACTTGATGTTAAGAAAATATTGTAAATCCCAATACTAACTAACTCAGCTAAAAAGGGATGACCAGCTTTTTCGTTAGCTAGGATAATGAATTTTATCTTAGGAAATCTATCACGAATTGTTACTATACAATCTGCTAAAAATTCTAATCTTTTATCACTTAACTTAGATGCTACATCCGTAGACATTAAAATTATGTCAGGTAAATTTCCGTTCTCATCATTCATCAGGAATTGAAGCAAATCTTCTATACTCACACAAACATCTAAAACTTGATTACCTTTTTCATTAATATGTTTAGAAAATGCTTGTGCAAGATCAACATTGGTCATCCCGATAAGGACCTTCAATAAAATCAACTCCAGAATTGAAAATTGTCCAATTTTACGCACAAAAAAAAGCACGCACCCCTATTATTAATATAGGAGTGCGTGCTTCGCACATTGGATTATGTTAATTATTTACTTGTTATTTAATTCTTCATTAGAATAACATCAACAATTATAAAGTGTCAATATTTTCTTTTTCTTCTTCTTGTTCCCCTTCTTCTTGCTCAATTGCTTCTTGCTTAAGAGCTTCTTTATCAGGATTATAAAGCTCTATATTCATATGATCTGTGATTAATGCATTTCCTGTCGCTAGATCAACTAGAAATGCTGCATTATTTGATCCAGCTTCCCACATTTTCATTAGTTCATCAGGGAAATACGACCTTTTCTCTTCTTCTCTCCAATCAAAGTCAGAAGAATTATACTTAAAATACAAATGATGTCTCATATTTAGTTCAGGTATCGGAAAGAATGTTTCCGTACTTACAATAGTCGCTAACGTTATCTCCTCAGTTAAAGCTATTGTACTAGCTAAAAGTTTTTGAATAATTGCTTTAACTTCTTTCGGTGCTGCCATATCAGTTAACTGCTTTGGCACTTCAATAATCAATAACATTTGTTGAGGTTCCGCTAAGTTTGATGTTAAGGCCCAATATGACCAAATACCTTTCAAGAAAGATAAAAGAGTTTCCTCCACAGTACCGTTTTGGTATAAATATTGATAGCCTTCCCCCTGAAAGTATTTCCACTCTATTTTTCCCAAACTATCGAATTGATAGGATAACCATTCTCTCTTTTCTTCATCATCGATCTTTTCCAAGGCCCTTACATATCCCATTAGCGGTCCTTCGACATTTTCACGATATGAAGTTAGAGGTATTAAGGATAGTCTACTTTCCCCTTTTACTAGAGAAATTGTTTCCAGAAATAACTGTACAAAGTCCATCCTTTTTCTATCAAATTCTTCTTTGCCTCTTACATTTTCTGTTGGGACTTGTTCAAACTCCATTAAGTTATAATAATCTAAACTATCATAATCATCATTAACTGATGCTTCCTCTGATTTGATCCAAAATACTGTTTTCGGATCTTTTTTTGTTAATTCTTCTGCAATTTTCTTTAAATGCTGCTGTTTATTACTCTCATTATTGTCCCCTATTATCGCTAACCTAGATTCATATAAGTCAAACCAATTCCAAAGTATTTGGTGATCTCCACTTCCAGTGATTAATATCGGTTGTAATGATTGAGTCGTCATGCTATTCCTTCCCTCTCTTATATAAGATAAATGGTATTAACAGAAAAACCCGACTTCTTGAATATAAGATTCAAAAAGCCGGGTTCTTCCACGTACTTTATATAGCTATTAAATTTCTTTTCATTTTAATCGACTTTCCAATTTTATTCAATCATAACCTTCTTTTGTAATTCATTAACGTTTAGTCATTTCTTTTGTGAACTCTTCTTCGTAATGTTGATCAATATATTCTTCAACAAATAAATCTCTTTTATTTACATCTTCACTTTTACTAAACAAACCTGTTTTAATTAACCTTTCACTGGAAGGTTTTTCTGTCCAAAGCGTTAAAGCTTTTCTTCTCAGTTTAGCTTCAACTCTTCTTGCTGTTAAAGTCTCTATCAACCTTTGTTCCCTTCCTTCACCTTTGTCTCTATTATTTTCTTCAATAGCAGCTGCTTGCTTTAAAAACGAACTCATTTTTCCATCTAAGAACTCACCTAATTCGCTTTTTAGTTGAGTTATACCTTTGTTGATATGTTCTTCAACAGATTTTTCAATAGAATCACTAAATTTTTTCTGTATAGCTGCTAGATCTAGCACTTGTGCATTATCAGTAGTATCTTCTTCAATCGGAAACGGTCTTAGCTCAAAATAATTTGGCAATTCATCCATAATAATTTTTAAAGGAATTTGTTCCCTTCTTCGCATATCTATATACTTTAAAATCTGAGCATCTGTTTCATCATAGATTTTTTGATCACTATCTTTTTCTCTAGCAATGTAATGAATTTTATTCTTCTCTAAATCCTTGAACCAATTATCGACTGTTGTTAATCCTCTTTTATCTACTAATTTATGAAACTCTCCAATTTGCCAAAACTTTGAGTTCATTTCATAGCTCTTATCCTCTATCATCTTCATCTCCCCTATTATCTCAAAGTTCTATACTCCTACCTATTAATCTACCATATACAAAAAACGAAAATCCACTAATAATCAATAATCACTCATTAATTTATCATCAACAATCAATCAATAACAACTAAACCACTAACAACCTATCGTTACTCTATTAAAATAATCCATTAACAATCAATAATAGGTTAACAATATATTCACACTAATCCTTCAATAATAAATAATCGATCATTAATCTATCTACAATAATACATCATTATTGAATATATCTTCATTAAATTATTTATTACCAATCAAACTTCCTTCGATATATTATCATTAATTAATCCATTTACAAACCATGACCGATTTATTACAAGTAATATTATTCCTAATATAAAATGCTTTTCGATCAATATTCACAGGGTGTTATCAGCACATCAATAATATATCGATAATTGGCTACCTTAGTATTTCTTAACTTATTGATAATTAATTAATTGAGCTTCGATAATCAATAATGCATCAATAACAAAACATTATATATTATAGTATATAATGTTTTTTATAATTAAATATATATTTGATTATAATTCCTTTATTATATAACTTATTATCTATTTAAATATATATTTATATATATTTAACAATGAATTATATAAGTAAAAGGGAGAGGGGGAGGGGAGGGGAGGGGACTCATCAGAATTACGATTCCAGCTTAAATTTGAAGCAGAATGTACTATAATTTAGTTATTAACAATAGAAAAGCCAATGTAACTGAAGAAAATAGGGGAGATAAAAATGAGTAGAGCAACAGCTGGAGTAGATTGTTCTGAATGTTCATATGAATATTTTGTTAGCAAGTACAATGTGAAAAACATTGGATTACCTTGGCAAGCGGTTTGGGGTTCATATTGTCCACTTTGTAATCATCTCAATATTAATCATGTGGAAGAAAGAGAGTTTTTCCAAAACTCCTCCTTGAAAACCGAGTATGATAAGGCTTCAACGGAATTAGTAACTATCATTCAAAAAAATGACCTTGAGAAAATATCTAGTCTTATATACAAAATCAAAAACAAAAAGGTTCCTGAAGCTTATATTCAGCAATATGTGAATGATAATCCGGAGAAATTCGGTTTAGAGAACCTTCAAGGACCATTTCCTCAAGGGCCTGACTTCAAAGCTGTTTGGAATGGGGAAGAAGTAGAAATCGAAGTGGAAAGGGCTTATACAGACTATAAAAGCCATCAACATCATCATAATTGGAGTTTCCGGAAAGTAAGTATTCTAATCTGTTTAGATTCTAAACAACCTACTAAAAGATCAAGGGAAGGCTTACCGCAGAATATATGGTATATTGATCAACAGCACTTTTTAGAATGGTATGCAGAATATATAGAGAAACAAATTCATAGTGAGACGCTACTATCTCTTCATCATCTTACAGAAAATTGGTTTACCTCGCGTTTTAATGAGGAATTATTTGATTCAGAAGAGGATTGGTCAATGGAGTTGGAAACAAACACTATGATTAATGAGATTAGTTCAGAAATGGCCTTTCATTTTTTAGTACCTTATTTACCCCAGATTCATCATCCTGACTTTTCATTAAGCGATATTGAACCATTAAAATTACTGGAATTTTACGTCTTACATAAGGACGAATACATAAACAGAATATGCTAATGAGAGTTACTTATTCATACACCGTTTCAACGATTATAAGCTGAGTATTTCGCTTCCAAGTGGGCAATACACGAATAGCAGCCTTTCCTACATAAATTAATTAATCGTTCAAAGAAAGCTATATTATAAACAAAACATGATTATTAGAAGTAGGGAAGGGGCTTATTCCATGTAGAAATTGTTACCTGGAATGATCATTGCTGCAGAGTTAGTTATAGCACTTGGTAAATACGAATTTCAGAATAGATCAACTCATTATATCCACTTCTAAGCTCTGTATTTCTCTTCTAAGGGTTTATTTATAGACTGATAGTCTTTCTTCACCAGTATAAATCAAAGCTTAGAATGAGCTATATGGGGAGTGATATGACTTTGAAATAAAGTTCGATCTTTTATAATAAAGTTTGATCATAAAACCTGTATTAAAATGCAGGTTTTTTTCTTATTCCGCAATTAGGACAAGTTGTTAAGGTCGGGGGAGAAAGGGGAGATTTTCCTTCTTTTAAAGTCATCCATCGACAAGACGATTCATGCTATTATGTTTAAAGCAAATCTAAACAGTAGATGATCCTTATGGAAAATGAAGAACTATTAGAATCAAATGAACAATCCGACAGTCTACAATATGATCTCAATAAAGTATATCTCTATACAGAACTTCCTGATAAATCCTCGGGCCGTTGCGATAATTGCGATAAAGCTCATTTTGAAAACTCAGTTAAAAAAGGTGTTTTTCTAAGACAATGTAGAAATTGTGGTATGAAAAAGATTATTTAACTTCTTTTTTTCACTAACTCGCTTCTAACCTATCTAACGCCTTAAATTTGATGCTTTAAACAACTTGAATGTAACTGCATTACATTTGCTTTTAAAGTGTTTTAAATCAAAGAAAAAAGCACCATTTTTCAACTAATGGGTGCGTTAGTTGAACATGATCATAGAAATTGTGAAGAATTACACTTAAACTATCGGGTGCTTTAGTAAAATAAGGAGTATTAAAATAATCAAACTTTTTTATAACAATCTAATACTTAGTTAAAAAGAGAAAATCCATTTTGAACAATCTTTTTTCAAAATGGATTTTTTACATTTGTTATTAAACATGGATTGAAAGGCATTTTTTAATCAAACTTTATTTTAAAGCTACACTCGCTTTATCTTAGTAGGAAGACGATACGAATCTTATTCAACAATCGGGCGCTTTCCTGTAATGAGGGTACTACTAATGCTTATTAAGAAATGTGCTGTTGCTTTTGGTTAGAAGGAACAAATCCGAACAAATAAGAGGAAAAAAACTCCAATTGATATTATTATTTCACTCAATTTGTTATAATGAAGTGTTTTTAACATTAATTGAGGAGGAACATTATTTTTATGTCAATTGAAGTAGGTAGCAAGGTACAAGGTAAAGTAACAGGAATCACTAATTTTGGAGCATTCGTAGAATTACCTGGAGGCTCAACAGGTCTTGTGCATATTAGCGAGGTAGCAGATAGCTATGTAAAAGATGTTAATGACCATCTTAAAGTAGGCGACCAAATTGAAGTAAAAGTGATTAGTGAGAAAGACGGAAAAACTGCCTTGTCGATCAAAAAAGCTATAGATAGACCCGAAGGACAAACCTCTTCTTATTCGCAACGCCCACCACGCCAAAGAAGCGTTGATAGCCGTTCCAAAGACATTCGTTCAAAAGGCAATTTCAAATCAAAGGAAAGTTTTGAAGATAAAATGTCTCGTTTTTTAAAGAATAGTGAAGAGAATTTGTCTACCCTTAAACGTAACATTGGAGCAAAACAGGGCGGTAGAGGCGGAAGACGCGGATAACCTGCTGCGTCTTTAAATACTTCATCATATAGACTAAAGGCAAGCGATAATTTTACCACTCAAATCGGGAGCAAAAACAGAAGATCGTAATGTTATGTCTTTAATATTATCTTGATATCAAGTCTTCAAGAAAAGGGCACCATTGTGGAAGATTAAAGGTAGAAAACAATCAAACTTTTTTATAAAACCGAAACTTAAACCTGCTGGAAAAGAATCTATTTTGATCAAACATTTTTTTATAATAGATTCTTTTTATTTATCATATGATGCTGGTTTATATGGGATTTTTGATCAAACTTTATTCTAAAGCAACATTGAGAGGACTTTAATAAATCTTTACAAACAAGTTTGTGAAATATTGTACTTACACTAACGGGTGCTTTAGCTTAATAAGATTTAAACAACTTTATTATTGATTTTTGCGTACAAACATATTTAAATGAACAGAAATCAAACAACTTTAAAGAGCCTATTGGATGTTCATAAGACTTCCAATAGGCTCTTTTACATTCTAATAATTAAAGTAAGAAATTTAGATCATTGCCAATATCATTATTCTTACCTTCTTCATTTGCTTTATCATTTTCTTCATTTCCCTCTAATTTTTCATCAATAATAGGGGATTTAGAGGGGATCTCTTTCTCAATTTCTCTATTTTCTTGTTCTTCTAATCTTTGTTCTGTTTGCTTTATAGATTCAGAAGGGCCTTCTTGATCAAATTTAGTTTGCACAGTTTGAGAAGGTGTATTAGCTTTTACCATATCAGTTTCTGAAGCTTTTTCTACTTGGTGTATAGAAAGAGGTGGAGAAACGATTGAATTTCGAGTCTCAACTACATTGGAATTGTAAACAGAATTAGGCTGGAAATAACTAAATTTATTCCTTATTTCATCTTTAACATCCCTTAATCCATTTTCACTTATATCCTTTTCAATTAAATACCTGATTGATTCCACTATTGTCGATTGCTGATTAAACCAATCAATAATATGCTGAGCTTCATCGTTTCTTAGTTTTATAGGAACCATATCGCCAGCCTTTTTCGTTTTCTTAGGGCGTGCCATTTCAACACCTCCTTTTCCTTTCCTATCGTCATTTATTATCTAATAGGAGAAGGTGTAACCTTTAAGCTACACCTTGATTTTTATGCTTTTACTTCTTTTTTAGTTTGTTTGTTTAAGATAACTTGTAGTCCATTAACGTTCATCAACGGAGCAACTTCCTCTGGTAACCATAATAATTCTTTTGAAAGGTCATCTGCAACCTCTTTTAATAATGGATAGAGGATCTCTCTCATTAGAATACTTCCTCCACCATAAACCGCAATAACATCCACTTCATTATCAAAATAGGAAATAACATTACGGAAATGCTCGAAAATGAATTCGGCTTGAGTCAACATAGCATCATTAAAGCATGCAACTGCGTCCTCATGATATTGGTGAGTTGTATCTTTTAAGTATTCGCTATACTTTTGACGGCTCAGTTTAGTTAAAGTTGGATTATCCTTCAAGAATACACTCATTGCTTCTGTAATCGCGTGACCTACACCGTTATTACAACCTGACACATGACGTCTATCTAAATTAAATCCATCTGTTACTGGAGTATCACACGTGCCATCACCAATGTCTACATGTAAAATTCTCTTTCCTAATAAGTATTCACCTGTAATCTCTTTACCATAGTCCTCTTTAAACTGCTCGAACATTTTACCTTTATTATATTCACCATTCATATCATAAACGATAGAGAACAAGGCTGGAGTTCCTTCCGGCGCAACTTTCACCATGTCAAAATTAAGTTTCACAGTAGAATCAGTTCCATTAATATGAACTGTTACCGTATGAGGCTTTTCACTAAAGCGATCCTTGAAAATTTTAGCATTCTCCGGATTCCATTGTTCAATTGGTAAAGCTGTCAACATATCAACTGAAACATTTAATTCAGCAGGAATAATCTTAGTCTTATTGAAATGATTCATAACAGCTTTAGCAGCTAATACACCTATTGTATTAATGATAGGCAAATCATGTTTAAATTTTTTATCTAAAGATACATTCATTGATGATGGTCGATATTTGCTATTAATTGCTTGATGTCCAATATAATAACGTCGATTAAATCTCACACTTGGAGATAGAGTTGTGACATCGATATTATTTAGCAAGTTAGGAACTAGTGATTCAGCGGGAACATCTGCAATAAATCCACCCTCATTTGGTCTTGCCAGAACATTCGGTTGCCTTACTAGTTCATTATTTATGTATAAAGAATGTTCTGAGTTCCCATTGTCATTACTAACTAATAATTTTAACGTCGGATTTTTACCCATTAAATTGATTCCTCCTATGTTACGAATATATTTTTCTATATATTTTCAATTATATATATCTATATAGATTAGTCAATAAATAAATAATCATTTATATATTTATTTATATTATTAAAAATATAATTGAATATATAATTGACTATATTTGACCAATGCTATTTTGTTATTTAGTTCTGAAATAAGACAGTTTGGACAAGCAAGAAATATAAAAAAAACATACTTCTATCCAGCTCTTCTCTTCCTCACTTCTTCTGTATTTTCCTTTATAAAAACATGGTCACTATTCCCTTTTTCCACTTTATTAGAGGGGAGGAGGGAGGCTAATAATCTCAATTTCTATCAAAGAAATAAACATCTGTTATACAATAAAATAAATAATTGTTATATAACAAGGATGCATGTTTTCCAGTCTGAAAAAATGTACGCTTTTGATGTACGCTTTTGATGTACGCCGCGGCGTACATCAAAAGCGTACACTCAAAGCGTACAAAAAATTCTAGAGTTTTTGTTGTTATAACAAGGTTTTAATCCCTTTTTTCGCATGAGATTTTTTCCGATTTTGAAAGCGCGATTTTATTGTTGTCGTTTGCACTTCTAAACGTTACTATAAAAATATGAATTTACTGATTTTTCAAGTTAGGAGTATCTTGTTTATTTAACGAATAAAATAGAGCTGTTATACATATTAAGGAGGGATCTTATGGTAAATGTTTTAGGTTATCAATTATCACCTAAGATGATTAAAACTCTCGATTTCCTTTATACACATCGAGCTGTAACAATTGAACAAATAACTAGAGGATTAGGATATAAACAAACCTATAGTTCTTATAAAAATTTATATAACTTAGTAGTTAAACTAAAAGATGTAAAGCTGGTTGATTCAGATGACATAAAGCATTCCAGTAAACATATCTATTATTTAACAAAAGAAGGGCATGAACTAATGACTAGATACAAAAACATACCTTCTACGAAAATAGGAATGGGATTTAACAATGATTTAGGGTACTTTCCATATGATCTATACAAGTATCCACAAAAACAGACATCTCATTTTAGTCTGATTGTGGAGTTAAGTTTGCATGTTAGGGAATTCAATCGCTTGCCCCGCTTGAAGAAAATTACGAACATACGTTCACTCGTTCAAAAAAGGAGAATGACGAACATACGTTCAATTAAGCCTGAGAAAAATATTAAGAGAATTCCTTCAAAATACAAACCAAGTCAGAACATACATTCCAAAGCTCTCAAAAATAAAGATGTTCATCAAATTCTATTTAGAGACAATCTGTATGCTTCACAAGAATTTATCACTCAAGAGAAGAATAAATCTATCAAGCTCCGCTATCGACCAGATGCAGAACTATTAATTAACAACAAATTATATGCAATAGAAATTGATCGAACTACAGAAAGAGGAAGGGGACTTATAGATAAATTTATTGGATATAGACGATACTTTGATTATTTAAAACAAAACAGAAACCCGCTCCCTTTAGAAATTGTATTTATTACAGAAGACCGGGATAAAGATTATGGATTAAATATAAGATGGGAAACACTCACAAACATGTTTTTCAAAATCTTAGGGGAATATTCAACAAAAGTGAATCTGAGATTGATCACAATTAATGAAACCAAGAAGTTCTTATTAAGGGAAACGGGGAAAGGGCTCAAGCAGCTTAAAGGTGCTGTTGATTCTTTAGCAGCTAAGAACGATTTTATATTCGGGGATACTATTAGAAGGTTAATCGGTGAAGTGACAGGTGACTCATATATCGCTTCAAGAGATCAATACCACTTCTATTACTTTGGGAAAGTACAAGGTTACGAAACTATTAATTGGATAAATGCTTTACAATTCAAAAGAGATATTGATCATTACAATATTAAAGAACATGGTTCAGTAATAGACAATATTGTTCCAGTTTTCTTTTATGTAGATGACAAACCTCAATGGGTTGGTTCCGAGATCTTATCTAAAAATCGGAAGATGTTTGAAAGGTCAATCTTTTTTAACATTAGGACATTAAATTATTATCAAGATACTTTTCCAGCCCGAAAGTACAATAATTCACTGGATATGATGTAAAGAATTTCACTAACATTAGAAAGACCGAAAACACTGAATGAATGAATATATTTATTCATTTTGTAGAAACTTGAAAATTTATATGCTAAATTTAAACATATAAATTGGGAACTTACATAGCAAGAGGAAACAAGCCTTAAAATCTTTCTATCTCTTTTCAGTCAATATCATTCTTGTCTTTATGTAATTAAGAACCAATTTTAAACATTAACTTTATATACTTATCCAAGAAGCGGAAGGACCGATTCTGTAATCATACAGAATCGGTCTTTTTATTTTTGGTGAAAGGAGGAAGACATTAGTGCAAATAAGTAAGTTAAAAGATTTTTGGTTTAATTATGGAGATCAGATAGAGGAATGGATAAGAATGAAATTCCATACCTTCTTTGTCTCAGCCCTCACTTTTATGAATCTAGTTATAGGGGTATCCGCTCTCTTAACCTGGTTAAAAATCGGATTTGGTTTTCCATTTTCATTAATTCCTTTAGAAGAGGTATCATGGGTATCGTTTCATATTCTACTGAACATGCCATTAATCACATGGTTTTATTCAACAATTACCCAACCAGTAAAAAAAGGGTATAAGGTGGTTGTTGATTGGAGAGCAACAGAGAAGGGGAGAGTCCTTGCATTTATTTTAAATATTGGGCCTCTTATTTTAATACTATGGATCGCAGCAGCACGCTATATTAACGAACATTATGTTCCAACTTTAGAATCTATCTCATTATCTAAAGAAGGCTATCCAAATTTACTTGTCCATGATTTCCATTCATTTATTACACTCTTATATATAATCCCGCTTATATTAACCTTGATTCTATTTGCAATGGGTTATCGTCATTACA
The DNA here is from genome assembly GCF_001591625.1 of Metabacillus fastidiosus NBRC 101226. Taxonomy (GTDB): domain Bacteria; phylum Bacillota; class Bacilli; order Bacillales; family Bacillaceae; genus Metabacillus; species Metabacillus fastidiosus. The sequence goes on along the minus strand of NZ_BCVG01000001.1, from coordinate 72,353 downwards.
AAATAAATGAGAATGTCCTTAAGAAACAATTTTTCAAATGGGAGTTTCATCTTTTCTCTCGTTTCGCGCATAATCTTTTGTATAACAAGTTTGATGTAATAGTAGGATGGGAGAAGGTCACTAAGAAAGCCATTGTTTTAAAGGAAAGTGCACGATTTTTACATGAATTAGTAACTGGTGCTACTGGAACAGGTAAAACATCCACAACTATCCTGTTAAGAATTGCACAAGATTTATCAAAAATTGCTAAAGGAGTACCAGGTGGAGTAGTGTTACTTGAACCAAAAGGGGATGCAGTGGATGATGTTCTTAAATTAGCAAAAAAACTAGGGGTGCCGGATGAAAAGATTCTGGTGATCGATCCAACAAAAGAACAAAGTACAAAATTTAATCCTTTTACAGGTCCGTTTGAAGCAGCTGCAGAATCTTTTAGGGGAACTCTGAATTCTTTAACCGGTGACCAAGATGCCTTCTTCAAAGGTCAACAAGAAGAAACCGCTTCTCTTTATACGATGTTAGCCAAGCTTGCTTTTCCTGAAAGGGCCAATATCACAACTTTACAAAGAATGTATCAAGATCCCCGTTATCTTGCTAATGTAACGGAATCAGTTAGAAGCAACTTAGATTCAAGAAAATCAAATCCAGACAATACAGAATCCGACATCCGGGTATTAGAGAGATACGAGCGAGTTGTTCGTTACTTTGAAGATGAAGTTCTTGATTATAAAACGTTTCGTGAGAAAGAAGACATTAAGCCAGTTCTTTATCCAGACGGTCACCGTTATGCTGGACAACAGGTTGTTGAAAGTAAAAAGGATAAATATGTTTCAGGTGCAAAAAAATACTTAAATGATATCGCTATGAATACACTACTAGCCGACTTAATGGTTGCTAAAGATGGGGAAGCGGTTTTGGACCTAGACGCTTTTCTAAGAGATGGAGGAGTTTTATTAGTTAATACTGCACTTGGGGAACTTGAAGAATTGAGTTTACTATTTGGACAATTCTTTATACGACAATTTCAAAGTGCTGTATTCCGCAGACCAAAAGACGGAGAAGAGATTATAGTGAATGAGAAAACACAAGTTTATAAGCGGATTCCTATTTACTTCACTATTGATGAGTTCCCGCTTTATATTAACGAAGCCTTTCAACGTTTTTTAACACTTGGTCGTTCTTACAGAGTAGGAGTCTTAATTGCTATTCAATCTCTTGGACAATTAGATTCAGTTATTAAAGGTTATAGAGAAACGATCTTATCAAATGCTTCAACAAAAACCGTTTTTGGACGTGGAACAGTGGAAGACAATAAAGTTTTCTCTGAGACTTTCTTAGAAGAAGAAGTATTTGAAGAATCACTTAATGAAAGTTCTACACCTGTAACAGTGGAAAACCCATCTTGGGGTTTACGACATAACACACAAAAAATGCTGAAGCCGCGTTTTAGTCCAACCGACATTGCAGAATTACCATTCAAACATATGATCGTTCAAATGGTAAATGAAAATGAATCGTTAGATGATGCTGTACTGGCAACCGGTGCTTTTGTCTCCGAGGCAAAGTTTTTGAAAAAATATTTTAGAAGAGTGGAAGGAGAATTAGAACTCGCATCGGAGAATGAAGAAGAGCTTTTAGATATCGATAAAGCTATTGAAAATCCAAAATTTGCAATGGAACTTAAAAATAAAGAGGTAACGTCAGTAACAGAACCTACTAGCGAAAAGGCATCTATTACAGATCAGGTTGAATCATCAGAAGAATCAACAGATATGGAAGTAGACGCAGGTGAGCAAAATATTAACCAGCAATCTCATGAGGGAAAAGTTGAGGGAACAATACTAGATGTTTTAAAATCACCATTACCTAAAGCGGATGAACATTTAATGTGGGAAGATCTTGATATTTCTTCTGATGATAGTCAAGAAAAGCAAATCAAAATTAAGTTTGATGATATTCCTGTAGAAAATGTTAATCCCACTAAACAACCGATCTCTGCACCAAAAAGGAAAAAAGAGCAGCCAGAGGAGGAAACATTTGAACAACTGAATGTAGAATCATTTATTTTTGATACAGAGAGCTCAAATAGTTCAGACAAGATAGCTGATCCTAACGAAAAGGACAACCAACATAGTATTCCTGATTCAGACACTCTTGAATCCATAAATGAATTAATCAATCTTACAAATAACCAATCCGCTACAGCTGATAAGACAGAGCAGCCAGCTGTTTCACTACCAAATGGTGTTTTAGTTATCCAGGAGGAAGTTGAGGATGATTTATAAAAAAAGGTTGAGTTTCTATTCTCAATTCTTTATAGTAATATTTAAGAAATAATAAAGTTTACCCTAAATGCATAAAAAAACAACGGAAGCACCGTTAATCTCATTAAGTTGGGATTAATGGTGCTTTTTTTCGTTTAAAAAACTAAAAGGAGCTGTATATAATGCAAGATACACATGATTATGAAATGCAAAAAGCCACTGCCTGGGCTGATATTAGAAATGCTGCGAGAACTGGGGAAGTACTATATGCTCAAGCAATAGGGCTTGAATATATTCCGGTAGCTGGAAAAAAAGAAGAATGCTTAAAACTTAATTATAATGGCATATATGGTTTTCTTCCAATTACTTTCATTGATAATTATGAGTTTAAGGGTCTGCAAAACTTCATTGGGAAAGTGTTTGATTTTTGCGTTACTACGGTAGATCTTGATGGACAAATTTTTGCAGCTAATCGTATTAAAGCATTAGAGCAATTAGCAAAACGCTTTTGGAGAAGAGCAAAGTCTGGAGAAAAATATACTGCTTTTGTTCGCGGGGTAGACCGCTTTCATGTTTATTTACTAGTAGATGGTGTACCAACAAGGATGCATCGTGATGAATACTCTTACACATTCTATGAAGATTTAAGAGAAGAAGTCTTTATAGGAGAATCATTAGAAGTAGAGCTATTAGAAGTGAATAAACCACTAAGCAGTGTTGAATCTGATAGCGAGGAAGAAATTGAAACTGATGATAAAACAAGAGAAGGTTCTATCTCTGTTAGTCGCAAAGTATTAGAAACTGATCCTATGGCATACATTCATGAGTATCAAGAAAAAGCTACATATTTAGGAACAATTACAAAAGTTCATTTAGATCATGGATTATTTATCCGCTTAGAGCCAAGAGGAATCCAAGTTCGTACTGGTTTTCCACCTGGTACAGATCAATCCTTATTACAGGAAGGCCAAACGGTTAACTTTAAAATTCAAGAAATCAACATGCAGCAGCGTCGTGTCAAAGGGATTGTCATTACACCAAAACAAGCATTTCAAAAGAATAGACAAACACGGAGTATGAATCATGTCAGATAACTTGTTACAAATTGATCCTAATTTCAACGATCCGTCATCTTTTAAAAAGATGGCGGATCTGCCTATGGCAACATCAAATCCTTATGATCCGACAACAAGCCCTAATGATATTTTAGAATTGCTTCCTCCTGATGGATCAATGTTTGGCTTATATTCTGACCCTTATGCGACAATGGTCTATTATCAGCCGAAACAAGGGAATCATACAGGGAAGTATTGGTTAAATAATCGTTTGGAGGAACACTCTTTTACTGAAAATGAAATTGCTTTAATCGATTTCTTGTCCATCCATCGAGTGGCAACTAGAAATCAAATTCATCGGGTAGTATTCAAAGAGGATGATCGTACCGATAAAGTACGAGATTTTATACAAAAATGCCGTAAAAGAGGAATTATTACTGCATTTTCATGGATTACTCCATGTATTGATGGGAAAAAGAAACCTCTAATTTATGGATTAACAAGAGTAGGTTGTGAAGCAGCTCAATTATTACTTCATCGTGAACTACCAAAAGAATATATGTTTCAACCAGTAGAGTTTACAAGAACAAGAGGACCTCAAATGGCTGGCTTCTTTTATGATCTTGTAAATAATGAGCTTTATTCTGAGCTTAAACGTATTGATCGTGTCATTTCATGGGAAAGGAAACCATCTCTTCGTTTAAATGACGGTACTACACATCGACCAGGAGCCAGCGTTGAATTAATAAAAGATAGAGGAGAATTTCTTACATTCTGGATTGATACCATCCGTTTATCACATGATTGGTATGAATATACAATAAAAGTCTTTAAGAAAACTCAACTTGCTTTTGAAAAATTGCCGCTTAACTCTCAACCGAAACGTGTCATTGTAATAGTGGATAGTGACTCTCGGATTCCTTATATAGGAAAGTTAGCGGAAGAGTATATGCCTTCCGTACCAACTCGCTTTACCACCGATGAACGCTTATTAATGGGATTAAGCAGGGAAACTTTCTTGTTATTCGAAAGTCAGCAAAACCAGTTAAAAAGATCACCAATTAGCTTTTTAACTGATGAACATGAGGGTATGACTGCAACAGAATATTTTGAATCACAAAGTTTAAATATTGAGGATGAAGATGATTTTGAGGACTAATGTAATGAGTAAAGATCAAATTGAAGAGTTAGGTATGGAATTTTGGGGAATTTTATCCTTTGAGGCTAATCTAAAAGGGTTATTTTCCTTTCTGCAATTAGAGAAATTAAGTATTTCTATGAAAACCTTCATAAACTGGGTAGTCTTTCCTGAAAACATTCCTTCAGACATCCGGTCTACTATAAGAAAAAGCTTGTTAAATCGCCATACATATAACGAATATGAGCAGTTAAAGAATGTTAAAATGAGCGGAGAAGAAGAGAAATTACATGCATATGCTAATGAACTCATTCATTTTAAATATCACAATAAAGTTGCTTCCCCTCAACGTTTTCATCATCTTTACTTACTATCAGAAAATGCATTTACCAACATCTTAAATTTCTTTCAAGAATATGATTATGTCGATAAAGAAACTTGCTTTAAGTTATATCTTCATTACGTTTCTTTAAAGAGAGGGGAAGAAGCATAATATGCCCCAATCCGCTAAAATACCCATTGAAATGATCTTAGTAAATAGTGATGGTAAAGAGTTAGAAGATGTTGCACTAGATTCAATATTAGAAGTAGATGGTTTACGGTATGCTGCTCTCTTTGTAGCGGAAGAAATGACATTTGCCCAAATGGTTATTGATAAGGACGGTATTACACACATTCACGATATAAAAAATGATGATGAATTTAAAAAGGTACAATCTATTTATAACGCTCGAATTTAAGTTTAATTGATGAGATTAAATAGTCTATGCAATTACTAATAGAGTCTTGTGAAAAAGCGGCAGTACCATCAACAACCCCTGCTTTTACAAAGGTATGAGAAGAGAAAACATTCATTTATTCAATTAAGAAGCCTAATCCTTCTAAAATATAGTGATACTGACAAAGGTTATCTTGGGTCCATAATATTAATAGAGATACATTAGCTTTACAATTGGTCAATTGATGAAATGCCAAGAAAACAGGAAGAAACTCAATTAGTTATTATACTTTCTGATGGTCTATCAAACTTTGAAGTTGGGGAAGGACCAGAGACAATTCGGAACATGATTCAGAAAGCAGAGAAGCAGGGGATAGATGTATTATTATCTGTTCGTTGGTAATTTACATCAGCATGTCATGAAGTCAGTAAAACAAATGTATCCTAGTCGTGCAATCTTTGCTAATTAAAATATTACTAGAGAGCCGTAGAAACAAGTTAAAAGGATCATTCGCTTAAGATGTAAATAATATATATTGAATTATATTTTTAATTATATTTTGCAATTTATAATAAAAAAGAAGGTGCTGCTGAGCATCTTCTTTTTTATCTATCTCTATTAACATACCTTAAATTATTTAACCTTTACTTTAACAATCTTTGAGCCAGTTTTTTTACCCACTTTAATCATTGCCTCAGCAAATTTCTTTTTTATTGAGTGTTCTTCCTTCCTTTTATTAGCCATATTTTCTATCCTTTCTGTCCGCATTTTAAGTGTTATCAGTATGGACAAAAAAAGAATTTGTTATACAAATTTAGTTCTAAATGTAATCTATTGTTCTATATTTATAGAAAAGTGGAAAAATGACCATACGAAAGGGGTATATGATGATGGACAATCTTAACCCTATCTTTCAACAAATAAAAGAAAATCATCCTCAAGTGAAAGCTTCCAAATCTAAAAAGCCTATTTCTAATCCAGGTATAAACAAGGTAAGAGCGGTTCGATCCGATAAGCAGCATAACGCGAAATTTCCAGTAGAAGAAGTACTTCAACAACAATTAAGATCTTTATGCAAACAAGTAGCTCCCTTATACAAGCGTATTTATAATAAGCCATTAACTCAAACAAAATTTAATACATTGCTACTTCGTTACGTACTGAATAATGAACAGATCATTGACTGGGATATAGAATATAAGAATAGCAAGCAGTATATGCATACTAACTTGCTAGAAAGCGAGTATAGCCTAATAGGAGGTTCAAATGGACTGGCTATAGAAAAGGGGTATTCAGAGCGTAAAACCGTTTATATCATGATTCAAGCGGGTGTAAGGTGGTTTGAAAGAGGTGGATCATTTGAAGAACTCTTATAGTCGATATAATTTACTTTCCAAAGTACTAAAAGGAAGTGATGAAAAGAAATCCTGGCTCGATTACTTTTTCTCATCAAAATATTGTTACTTGGAGATTTCTCTCCCTTATTACGATTTTCTCCGCGGTAAAATATTTCTTCAAGATCTTAGAGATGTTTTTGATAAAGATGTTCCATTACTATTTGACATTAATAATCTATTTGATCTTCTTTATTTTGACTTTTTAAATCAGGTTAAAAAAGGGGTAAACTATAGCGCCATTGCTAGCTTTTTACTTAATCGAAAGTATATTTATTTATCTTCACCAGTAATAGAAACACAAGTAATGACCGAAATAAAGCCAAATCTATTCACCCTGGAATCAGTGGAAGAAGAGGAAGGAGATTCAGATAATAGTGAAAAATACGCCTACATAACTCTCCGGATTAAATCTTCCGTTATACTAAGAGGTGAAGTGTTTTTACATGATTTATCACCATATATGAAAGAAGAAGATTTTACTATAGAAGATTTATTTACCATCTTATATCTCGATTTCATCCAAAAAATCAAGGAGAACGGAAATAATTTAAAGGTCATGCGGTCTATATTATCAAGGGTTAGAGAGAAATAATAGATAATTATACCTATAAAATAAAAATGGATTCTTGACACTGATAGATATTCTATAAGATAATAGAGGAAATTAAATGCACGTGCATATGTAGATCTGGAAGCACCGGACGCATGGGGATACCCGTGTGTCCTTTTTTATTGCCTGAAGAGTTTTTACGATATTTAAATATTTATTTTGGGAGTAAAAGATGAAAAATTTCATTTTAAATAACGAAAATTCTATTATCAATGAGTACAAAAAACAAATCCGGAAAATGGAAAAACCCCTCTGCTAAAAGCAAAGGGGTTCCAATTCCGAGAAACTAATATTTAATTAATTTTAATTATAATCTGTTTTATTGGATTCGTCAACTACTATATTCAACTTATTTTCTTTTTTACTATTTTGATGGATTATGGTAGAATGTAGTTAATTCCGAGACACTAGGATAGGTGACTTTTATCCATATAGGGATAAGTCTACACTTTTCTAGAAGTCTTTTTTGACGCATCCTTATCTCGGTATTATGATAGATGCGTTTTTTGTTTTTTTAAAATACATATCTACACAATAAAAAAGCCGATCGCGCCAACGATCGACTAGTAATTTAAAAGTCAGTGTCCATCAAAACGCCAATTTTGATAGACGTTATAAGCCGTTTGATTTTATTCAATTTGCGCCAACAAATTGAATAGTGTAACTAAAGATCATTGGGGTAACTAGAGGGATCATTTGAGAAACATGCTTGCAGCAACATTAGTGATGATAGCGAGGATAAATTGAGGTAAAGGCAAATTTAATGACACAATTTAATACCGCAGTTTAATAACGCAGTTTAATTACACAATTTAATAAATTTTCCTAATGAAGTCCTTTAAGGTCTTTTAAGGTCTACTAAATTCTTCGAAAAAAAATAAATTTCGAAGGCGTCTTTCTTATTGCCTTTTTTTAAGTTGTTAATCTCATTATACCCATTTCTTATAGTAGGTGCAATGATTTAAGTGTAAAAAACCTTATATTTCAAGCAACAAAATCATACATAAAATTCACATGAAAGGAGAGGAACAAATATGAGTAAATCTAATTCTAGAGTCAACGGTAAAAAGTTTTTTCAAGATGCTCTTATTAAATTAAAAGTTGAACATAGTTGTTATCCTCTCCCAGCATCAGCTATCTCAGCGTATATGTTATTTCATTTAGAATGTGATGATTTTGGTAGAATCCGTGCAAATGATTTCTCCTTAACAACATTTTCCACTAAAACAGGAATCCCTTACTCCACTATACATACTGGAAGGGAAGTATTGTTTAATCGCGGCTTCATGCGTGAAGTTATTATCGACAATATTCCTTTTTATGAAATTATCGGATATGAAAAATGGAATTCTCCTGAAATAAACAAACAAAAAAACAACATGACAAGCTTAAATTATTTTAAAATCCCTTTTAAACTGCTAACTAGCCATGTTTTAAAAATGCTTGTATCAGCAAGGGACTCTAACGGTCTTCTTATGCTGCTTGATTTATTCAATACATTTACAAGGGTAGTCAATACTCGCGGTGAACAAGTATACGATGGTATATCTCGTTCTATGAAGAAAATGAAAGAGAAAATGAAGAAAAGTGCTTTAAAAGTACGCCAATGGATGGAATTAATAAAAGAATTCTTTTCATTTGAAGCACTAGATTATAGAGAGAGACAACCAAAAATCGACCGAGTTGCTACACGTAAGAAAAATAATCCTATTCAGATTGTTATTGAAATGTTTAACGTGAAAATTAATCCGGATATAATTTATGAGCTAGAAGATGAGTATGATACATATGAAATTGAAGCAGCTGTTCGAAAAGAAACTACTTTTAAATTGTCTACAGAAAGAGTAAAACACTCTGCAAATGATATAAAAGACATCACTCGTGCTTTCAAAGAAGAAGTTATTAATTCATTAAAATACTATACGGATGTATATTCGACAGCAAAAGATATATATACACGCAACAAAATGATGCTTAATGTATTTAATCATTCGTTAAACGAGATGATTTATCAATACAGGGAAAATGAAAAACATGATCCAAGTAATCAAATTAAATCTTTAGGTGCATTTATGCGTCATATGTTGCGAATGACTTTATTTGAAACTGCAACAACAGCTAACCCTTATCTGGAACCAATAAGTGAGGCAATTGTTGCCTATTCTAATGAAAAGAAGGAGCCGCCTAAATTCATTAAACTAGAAATAAGGAAAGATAAGATTAGAAGAAAGAAAAAATAAATAATTGTTCTCAGCCTTGTTAAAAATTCAACATTTAACAGGGCCGCTGCTGTTTCCTTTCTAAAATGAAAGATTCTCTTGGAGTTCCTATTTTAATAATTCAAATCTCAACAAACTGTCCTCTTTAAAGAAAGAGGCTTTTTTTTCGATCTTTATTACGTGAAACCTTTTGTGGATTAGTTAATAATTTTTATTAATTTTTGTGGAAATAATGAATAATTGATTAAAAGGACTCTTAATAACTGAATATCTGATTTGTAATAATGTTTAAAAGTAGATATTTTGATTCTTTAGTCTGTTAAAGAGCCTTTAAATCCTTATATATCAACAGTCTAGCGTCTTTTCATTAGTTTCTTTATTATTAATTATTGAGTTTTTTATTATTAAAATTGTTTTTCTTTATTATTAATTATTGCTATTTTTATTTTTATTTGTTTTTTTACAAAATAAAAAGAATGAAGAAGAAAAAGATTAGTCATATATAATTCTTTAAAAGTCTTCAAAGAAAAATTGTTCAAACTTAGTAAAATATGCTATACTTTTTTTAAATTTACTTATTTATTTGTATTCACCCATGAGGGAGAATATTATTTTTGTTTAAAACACTCCTTGAGTGATCGAAGTATCTTTATTAGATACAAACTATTCGATTATTCAAGGAGTGTTTTTTTTTACTCAAATCTTTAAAACTTTTTTAGGAGGAATTTTTTTATGGAGAAAACTCAACGTAAAAGAATTAGTCAAGAAACATTGGATATTATTAACTCCATTCCAATTCTTGACTTAGCAAATGTACTTGGTGATCATCCAAAGAGGGTAGGAAAGCAATATCAAATATACTGTCCTAATCCAGATCATCATGAAAACACACCAGATTCCTATATTGAGCCCAATAAAAATCTTTTTAAATGTTTTGGCGGCGGCGGTTGTGGAGCTGGAGGATCTAATGCCTTTTCTTATTATTATTGGCATGAATATGGAAGAGCATATGATAAGACCAACAAAGAGGACCGAAAGAACTTTCCTCTTGTAGTCACCAAAATTGCAGATCTTATGGGAATTCAAATTCAGTATGATGACGGTTCTTATGTTCAACCATCTGGTACCACATCATATGTACCAAGAAACCCACAACCTAAAGAATTAGAACCTCAGTCAATAAAAATTTGTGATGCGGTTTATCGCGCTTTTTTATCATTGTGTCCTGTCTATAAAGAACATGGTTTGGAATGGCTACAAGAACGTAAATATTCGAAAGAAGATATTACGACTATCGGATTAAGATCTGTACCTGCAGAAGAAACGTTATATAGCATTTTAAAAGAACTTATCGCTAGAAGTTATCCCTTAGATCGGGTACCTGGCTTTTCTCAACGTTTAATTCCAGACAATATTGCTGCGCAATATCCAGCAGAATTAATCGAAAAGGACAATGAAGGAAGAGGATATTGGCTTTGGACCATATCTGCAAGTAAAGGATATTTTATTCCTGTAAGAGACCATAATGGCTACATCGTCCGATTACGAGTAAGACGGGATGAAGGAAATCCAAAATATATTTGGTTTTCTTCACAAGATAATACAGCCATTGAAAAGGAAAAATACCGCTTACGACGCAATGGGGTTTCAAGCGGAGCTCCTATAAATGTTGTTCCTCCAGTGTCTCAAATTAAAACTTGGGAAGTCGGTACTGACTTATCAGCAATATATAAAGTTGATGTCGTTGTAGCAACTGAAGGAGAACACAGTGCGAAACGTTACTCTATAAGTGCTTAAGCGCGAAATGAGTGGATTATACAATTTGTATAATTACAACTATTTTCTTGACTGGTGGAATGAGGGTAGTCATGCTTACCCGAAACGCCTGCCTAATACTCCTACGTGCATTGAATATTTGATAGGTAGTCAATGTTCGAAGCTAGGTGAAGAATGGTTGAGAGATTCCCTAACGGCTCAAGCCGAGGAAAGCTGACTAGCGGTAGTTGGTGAATCCTATAGACCTGGGTGCCGAAAAGTAAACCATGGTGAGAATGATTCAATCAAGGATCTGACGAACTTGCGAATGTACGGGTCCTGACGCCTAAACAGTAGAAATGCTGTTGCCGCTGATTGCAGAGAGATAATCCGCCGATGAGTAAGAATTGTGTTTATGAAAGTCGGTATAGCGAGCAATGACGCTATCGTTGATTATCGGGCTCATAGCAAGCACCTACCGTTTACACTGATGGCTAGAGAAAATGGAACGTTGTAAATCGAGGACATGTATTCAACCTCTATCAAAGGGCATGGTGTGAAAATAAATCTGCATAAGCAGTATTAAATCTCTTTACTTCGATGAAGGTGGTGGCATAGTACCGTTGATGCAAGGTAATGCTTGCGGAGGGATAGCCACTAGTCTTTGTTTTAGAAAGTTAGATAACAACCAATTGAACTGTATGGGTCTGGTAAGAGCATGGGAAATATCTATCCGAAAGGAGTTGGTATCCATGATACAGACAACCTTGCGACATTGGGAATATTACGGAACAACTGAACTGTTCTCAAATCTCTATAAAGAAAGTATGGAAGGCAAAAACTTTAACAAACTTTATGACCTTATTATAAGTGAAGAAAATATTCTTCTTGCTTATAGAACTATAAAGAGTAATAGTGGCTCAAATACACCTGGCACAGATTCGTTTACGATTGGACATTATAAAACTATAAATCGCATAGATTTCATAGAATTAATTCGTAATAAACTTTCCAATTATAAACCTAAATCAGTTAAACGAGTATTTATTCCAAAAGCTAACGGGGAACTTCGATCTCTCGGTATTCCAAATATGATTGATCGACTTATCCAACAAATGTTTAAGCAAATTCTTGAACCTATTTGTGAAGCTAGATTTTATAATCACAGTTACGGTTTCAGACCTGCTAGAACTACCCACCATGCAGTATCACGAGCTATGAGTTTAATGAACATATCTCACTATCATTACTGCGTGGACATCGACATTAAAGGATTCTTCGATAACGTCAATCATACGAAATTAATGAAGCAATTATGGAATATCGGCATCAGAGATAGAAAAGTGCTTGCGATTATTATGAAAATGCTCAAGACTCCAATAAAAGGCGAGGGTGTTCCGACAAAAGGTACTCCTCAAGGCGGGATTTTATCACCGCTGCTATCCAATATCGTTCTTAACGAACTTGATCAATGGGTAGCTGGACAATTTGAGAAATTTAAAATAAAAGAAGCAGGTAAATATAAACAGCCTAGACAAATGAAATATAAAATTATGGCGACAAAAATCAAATTAAAAGCAGGATTTATTGTCCGATATGCAGATGATTTTAAAATCTTTGCTAAAGACCATAAATCAGCTTGGAAATGGTATCACGCTGTAGTTGGATATCTCAAAAATAGACTAGGGCTTGATATATCTCCTGAAAAATCGGGTGTAGTCAACCTTCGTAAGCGAAAAACGGAATTTCTCGGATTCACTCTTTCCCTTATAAAGAAAGGTAAAAAGTTTGTAACGAAAAGTAACATACGACCTAAGAAATTGAAACAAACCAAAGAACAAGCTGTAGTCCACATCAAGACTGTTACGAAAAACCCGACTAAGGCAAATTGTCAACGATTTAACTCTTTTATCTTAGGTATCCATGATTACTTTAGAATCGCCACACATATTTACAAAGATTTGAACAGATTATCCTATGACTTGCGAGTACTCATGCATAATCGTTTCAAGAAAATCGGCAATTTCGAACGACCTAAAAATCCTACTATCACTTATCAAAAGCGTTTTGGTAATTTGAATAGGAAAACTTGGGTTATCGGAACAATTCATCTTTTTCCCTTAGTTGCTCAGAATCACGTTCCTCCTATGAACTTTTCACAGGAGACAACTCCTTTCACTATGAAAGGTAGAGAGCGACTTCATAAGAAACTTTACGGTGATGTTTACAGAGAAGTCCTTAGATTATCAATGGATAAATATTCAGGGCGATCTATGGAATATCTTGATAACAGAATCTCTCGTTATTCTATGAAATTAGGAAAATGCGAAATAAGTGGAATATTCTTATTTGCAAATGATGTTCATTGCCATCACTATAAACCTCGTAGTCTTGGCGGAACTGATGAATTTAAGAATCTCCGTATTGTTCATAAAGGGATTCATAAACTGGTTCATGCCACAAAATCTGAAACGATTAAAGAACTCCTTGCGGAATTCAAGTTGGATTACAAACAACTTGATAAATTAAACAGATATCGCAAGCGTTGTAAATTGGAGGCTATCAGCATCTAATCAAAGATGGAACGCCGTATGCGGGGAAACTCGCACGTACGGTGTGAGACGGGGGAAAAGGTTAAGATCCCAATCAAGGCCTTACCTATCGTCACAAAGCCAAATTGCTGCTAATAAGTTAAAAACAACGGTTATTGGCGTACCCGGAGTTGGAAATTTTAGAGAAGTTATTCCCCTAATAAGAGAATGGGAAACCAAAAAATTCATCTTAGCTTATGATATGGATACTCGTGCGACCTGTTTCTCTATAAGTCGCATTTGACGAAATGAGATAGCTTACCTAATTGGTAGGTGAAACTCTTTACTCAATGTTAGGAATGAAGGGAACATGACTCCCTGAAACTAACCCCTAAGAACTCCTACATGCAAGTAAGTATTAACAGGTATAACTTGTATGAGAGCTAGGTGAAGTCGGGCGAATCGAAGCTAAGTCTAATGAACACTTAGATATGCTGAGAGATAGCTCGGGGGGCTATAAAATAACCATGGTGAGAATGTGCCATAAGGTACTGACGAATCCCTGAATGTACGGGTCTAGACCATGACCTTTATAGAAACGTAAAGGGCTACATTATGTAGGTAAGTTACCGAAAAGTAAGATTGCGTGTTATGAAATTCGGGATAGGAGTCCACGTTCCTATAAACTTACAGGCTCAAAGGGGACACCTAAAGTTACATGTACAGCTAGAGTAAAGGGAACAGGGGAAGCCAACCACTACTATATAACCGCTGTTACGGGGTAGGTTGATATAAGGTTCTTTCAAGCACCGAAATTCATTTAGGCTGGTGATAGTAGGGGCACGACTGACGAAACACTCTGTAATGGAGTGCAAGGAACAGCCCCAAGTCTAGTTACTGTTATAAAAGTTACTTTTCAATCAATTTGCATGGTCGAGTAAGATAATGGGAACTCACCTTTTTAAAGGTAGGTGAGCCATATGCAACATAACTTACGATACTGGGAATACTACGACATGACTGATACTTTCACTAAATTGTTCGAGGAATCTAAGGATGGCAAAAGCTTTGACAGACTTTATGAGATTATCATATCTCGTAATAATATCTTACTTGCATACCGAACAATTAAAAGTAATAAAGGTTCAAAAACACCTGGTACAGATGGAAGAACGATTGATTACTTGAAACGGCTTAGTGACGATGAAATAGTAACCCTTGTACAAAAGGTGCTAGAGCGATATCGACCTAAGAAAGTCAGAAGGGTCATAATCGATAAACCTGATGGTGGTAAAAGACCATTAGGTATCCCTTGTATAGTTGACCGGCTTATACAGCAGTGCTTTCGACAAGTTCTCGAACCCATTTGTGACGCTAAATTTTATAATCACAATTATGGATTCAGACCTAACAGAAGCACACATCATGCCCTAGCAAGAATGCAATCTCTTGTAAATATCAATAAATTACATTATGCAGTTGATATTGATATAAAAGGATTCTTCGATAATGTTAACCACAGCTTGCTCATGAAACAGATGTGGAACATTGGCATTAGGGACCGCAGGGTATTGGCGATAATAATGAAGATGCTGAAAGCCGAGATCCATGGCGAGGGTTACCCAAGTAAAGGAACGCCGCAAGGTGGAATTATTTCACCTCTATTATTTAATATTGTACTCAATGACTTAGACCAATGGGTTTATAGCCAATGGGAAGGTTTCGAATCTAAACACAGATATTATGGGATCACAGATAAATATCGTGCACTTAGAAAATCCAACCTAAAAGAAGGATTCATAGTCAGATATGCTGATGATTTCAAAATTATGTGCAGAGACTGGAAATCAGCTCAAAAATGGTTCCATGCTGTCAGGCTATATCTAAAGGATAGACTGAAATTAGATATAAATCCTGATAAATCTAAAATCGTTAACCTTAGGAAGAATAAAACTGAATTTCTCGGTTTTACTATAAGGGCTGTTCAAAAGGGGAAGAAAGCTGTTGCTCAAACTGGTATAAAGCCTAAAAAGGTTAAGCAAATCAATAACCGTATTAGGCAGCTGATTCTTGATTTACAAAGAGCCCCTGAGGAACATAACGCTGTAAAGTACAATTCGGTAGTACTAGGTGTTCATAGTTACTTTAAAGTCGCCACTCAAGTTAATAGTGAGTTCTCAAAAATAGCTTACGACCTTAGCAAAAGACTATACAATCGTTTAAGGCGAGTCAGTGTATATGGTAAACCGGTTAATCCCTTACCAACTTATCTTAAGTTTTATAGTAAAAACTATAAAACATATAAGATTGGTAGATTACACCTATACCCACTTGCTGATGTAAAGAAAAGGGATAACTTGAATTTTAACCAAAATATCACCATTTTTACTGAGGAAGGAAGAAAGAAACTCTCCAAGGAGCTTAAAGCAAATATTAAGTTCCAGATACAGCATATGCTTACACACGGTATCGCTAATCAAAGATCAGTCGAATATGCTGACAACCGTATTAGTAGATACAGCATGATAGAGGGCAAATGTGAAGTCACAGGGATTTTCTTGACTCATGATATGGTGCATTGTCACCACAAAATTCCTTATTCCGTGAGTAAAGATGATAGTTTTAATAATTTGGTTATTGTGCACAACCTTGTTCACAAGCTAATTCATGCAACCAGCCTAGAAACGATTGATAAATACATGAATCTCTTAAACTTGAATTCTAAACAATTGAAGAAGTTGAACCAACTTCGTGAGATATGTGGATTGGAACTTGTAACTAGTAACTAACTAGATGGAACGCCGTATGATGTGAAAGCTTCATGTACGGTGTGGAGCGGGGGAAAAGGCGGAGATAGTCTCAAAACCTTACCTATCGCTATTTAAGCGGGAAGATGATAGTGATAAATCAAAAGATAAACAGAAAAAACTATTCGAAAAATTAACCGAATTTGCCACAGAAGTTATTAATCTTGGAATCGAAGTTTATTTATGGACTTGGGATATTAAAGATGGAAAAGGTCTTGACGATCTTTTAACTTATGGGAAATTACCGGTTGAAATTAACCTTCGTACTAAGGAACAAAAGTTGGTAGACTTGAATAAACTGCATCTTGTTGCTTAATAGGAGAGATTGTTTATGAATGTTTACTCAGCTATAGGAAGATTAACAAAGGCCCCGCATCTTACATATACAGATGGGCTAGCAAAATGTGAAATGGTTATTGCGGTAGAAGATCGCATCGCAAGACGAACAGATTTTATCCCAATTGTTATTTGGCGTGACTTAGCTGAATATTGTGCTAATTATTTAGTCAAAGGCCAAAAAATTGGAGTAACTGGAAAGCTACGATCTCATAATTATCAACGTGGTGGTATGAATCTCACCCGGTATGAAGTCGAAGCGTATGAAGTAGACTTTGGGCAAGCTCCAAAGAGAAATTAAGTTAAATAAAATCAAATTTTAGGAGAGTGTTTTTCATTTTAATTCGTCTTTTTTTAGTCGGAAGATTAACAAGAGATCCAGAACATCATTACACACCAAGTGGAGCGGCTGTCACTACCTTTACATTAGCGGTCAATCGTACTTTGACGCATCAACAAGGAGCAGATTTTATTAATTGTGTTGTTTGGTGTCGTCAAGCTAAAAAGGCAGCTAATTTCTTTAAAAAAGGAAACTTAGCTAGAGTAGATGGCCGTTTAAAATCACGTAGTTATGAAGACCAAACTGGTAAAAAGGTTTACATTACTGAACTAGTTGCTGAAAGTGTACAATTTTTAGAGCCAAAAGGTAGTAGTGACGATAATTACAGCAACAATAGTAATAACTTTGACCAAAATAATAGTAATCAAAATTCTTTTGGTTCAGATGATAATAAGCGTGATCAAGAGCGTACAAATTATGAAGATGATCCTTTTGCAATAGACGGTAACCCGATCGATATTTCTGATGATGATTTACCATTTTGAAGCATGAGATGATCTGATTCATAGAATACCTATAAAAGGCTAAATTAAGCTTTTTCTCATATCCTAATCAACGGGAGCAATTTATATCCGCTCCCTGTTTGTATTGGGAGTGGAGAAGGAATAGAAAGATGGACAAATACATTGTAAATATGTTTGATGTTTCAATTGACCATATAAGTAGGGAAACGAATGAATGGCTAAAAGAGCACTTACATAAATGTAGCCCTATTATTATTTATGATAAGCAAGAATATGGTTGGTTTATGCCTATTACACTAGATGACTTAGATAATAGTGAATTAGAGAAGATTCCACAAGATTTGTTCTATGTCTTAAGGTTCGCTCAGTCAAATGGATGTACATGGATAATGATGGATCAAGCTGCCAATCGGCATTCTGAATTACCAAGATTTAAATGGAATTAAATAAAACTAAAACTTTTTTAAAGAGTGTTTTTTATGTTAAACATTAATATTCAAAAAGAGGATCTATTAAAAGCTTTATCAGACGTGCAGCATGCTATTAGTTCAAAACCCAGTATGCCTATTCTAACTGGAGTTAAAATTTCTGCAGATAAAGAAGGGGTTACAATCGTTGGAACTAATAATGACCTGTCCATTACAAAAACAATACCTTTAGAGCATAAAGGGACAGAAATTGTCTCTTTAAAAAAAGAAGGAAGTATTGTTTTAAATGCAAAGTTTTTACTTGATATTGTTAAAAAGGCTCCCAAAACTGATATTTTAATTACAGTTGGTAAAAATTTTGTAACCGAAATTCAATCAGGTAAATCCTCATTTAACTTAAATGGTTTAGAACCGGAAATGTTTCCTAAAATTCCTGAAATCGAGGGTGAAATTGATTTTAGTATTTCAGTAAAGGATTTAAAGCAATTAATTTCTCAAACGATCTTGGTTGCTGCCACATCTGAAATGAGGCCAATTTTAACAGGAGTTAATTTAACATTATCATCTTCTGAAATAAAAGCGGTAGCAACAGACAGTCATCGACTTGTATTAAAGACGCTTAGCATTCCAGCTGGTGAAGAAGAAAAAAATATTACGATTCCTGCTAAATCATTACAAGAGTTAGCTAAGATTTTAGATGATCCGAAAGAACAGGTTGGTATTAAAATGTCGGAAAGTCAAATTATCTTTCAGTCTAATAATTTGTTACTTTGTACAAGGCTATTAGAAGGAAAGTATCCAGACACAGCAAAACTAATTCCAGACAATACAACTACCACTGTTAAAGGTAATAAAAAAGAGTTAATAGCAGCGCTTGATCGATGCTCTCTATTAGCTAATGAAAAGACAAAAATAATTACGTTAGAAGCTACTAAAGGTCAGCTAATATTATCGGTGACTTCTAAAGAAGTTGGAAATGTAACAGAAATTTTAGATGACATTGAAATTGATGGAGAAGATATCAAAATATCATTTAGTGAGAAGTTTGCAAAAGATGCTTTAAGTACATTTGATAAGGAAAAAGTTAAATTAGAATTTACAGGGGCAGTTCGGCCATTTTTATTTCGTTGTGATGAGGATAACACTCTTACACAGCTGGTACTACCGGTAAGAACATAATTTAACTTAGACTAACTAAAACTTTAGAGGGAATAGTTGTTGCATCATTTCAAACAATAAATCCAAATAAAACAGTAGATTGACTAGACATTGTGATGGATGTAAAAGACCATGATTTAGTGAATTATAATAAAAGAAAGATCGAATCTCCTTCTGTGAGAGTTTCTATAGAAACTTTGAATGGAAAAACAAAAAGCCAGTATACTGTAGATTCAGCTTTATTTAAAGTTGGAATCAACAGTAAATATATCGGTGAAGAAGAGAAATTAAAATCTATTTCTTTCAATAACTCACGAATGATTTATAAAATTCAACAGCAATTAGAGTCTAGAATGACATATTCTTTAGTAAATAAACAGTTTATTACTAATAAGAAGAAAGATTTAAAAGTAACAATTAAAGATGGTTATGTGGTTACAAGTGGGACTTCAACAGCCATAGAATTAGTGTTAGTGAGTGATAATAAGTAATAAAATAAAGAGACAAGTATATAATATGCTTGTCTCTTTATTTGTGAATTTATGTACCTTCCGCTAGCCTTTGAATTGATAAAAATCACCTGGGGCAATTGGTATTGTATCTATTTCAACAACATCTACATCTGAATTTCCACTACGGTTAATATAAGCAGAATTGGAACCCACATCATAAGAGAAAATTTCCGGTGTCTCCATTAAACTATAAAAATACTCCACTATTAATTGGCTCTTTTCTAAAAAAATTAGTTTGTATAAGAGAGTATCGGTAGGAACCCGAATACTCTCTTACATGAATCCAACCTATTTAAATCTTAGAAAAAGTCATATTTTTATCTCTTTTTTTGTCTCTGTTTTTGATTTTGATCTTGATCTTGATCCTGGTCAGCTTCTGCTTCTGTGCGTGCACGTACTTTCGCCTTTGAATCAGACTCCACGTCTACATCGATATGAACATTAGAATTTCCACTGTTATTAACTTTTGCTACGTTGATATTTTTATCTGTATTTTTTAATCTATTGTCATTGTCATTATCGATATCATTGTCAAAATCAAAATCTACATTTGACTTTGCTTTGGAATGACTTTTTGCCTTAGCTTTATTGTGATTCTCATTGTTATCGAATTCTGGAAACCATGAACGGCTCATATTATCACCTTCTTTCCTTTCTTTACAGGTATTATATTCAGTGCTGGCAAAATGACTTGGACAACTTAATCAATATAATTGCGGATCAAGAAAATTGATACATTTACATATCAAATTATTAAAATATTCATCTTAATTAACATTAAAAGCAGTAATTTTATTGAAGTTTTATGGAGAAATGATATAATATGTATATATTTATTTTTTGATTATTTTTCCTATGCAGGAAGAATCTATTTATTTATTAAACGCTTTTCTTTAAGCGAACAACTATTTAATTCTGCGTTTTTTTGCAGTTTGTTGTTGGTTTAAAGAGAGGCGTTTTTTTGTTTTCTCAAACCTAAAACATTTTTAAGTAGTGGTCTATAATGACAGAAGTAAAATTAGAAATGGTGCTTAATTTTAAAAATGCAAAAATTAGTGAGCAAGATCTTCAAGAGATTGTTCTGGAAAGATTCATTAGAAGAGGTAAGAATGCAGGAGCTATGCCTTACACAGTTAGTGACGTGAAACTTACTCGAATGGAACGGCCACTTGCGAAAAGGGAGAAAAGAGTATTTTCTCTAAAAGGATATAATAGAACTCCAAATGCTGCTCAGTCTCAGTATGCCATAGATTTCTTAGCAAGTCTTTTGGTTCAAGAAGAAAGTTTGGACAGAATTGTTTACTCTTTAAATGTAAAAGATATTTTAATCTCTATTGTAAATTTATTAGGGGAAAATATATTTAAACTAAATAGACGTACTCTAAATGAATTAATTGATTATGTAGAAGCTAAAGCATTTGAAGATAATTCGGGAATGGAGGATATTGAATTTTCCCTATTAGATTCTGAAGCTATAATAAAAATCCTTGATAGACAAAATCCATAATGTTTCATCTACATAACTGCTGCTGGCTTTTATGTGTGAAAATTTAATATTAAATTATTGCGAACAAATTGTTCCAAGAGTGTAAGGCGTACTTGATTAAGTACGCCTTTTAATTTTTAGAAAAGAGGACATACAATGACTAACATTTTTGATCAAATAGATAATGAAAAGAGCAAAGAACTATTCGAAATGATGGCACATCCTTTATTTACACCATTTCCAACATCGATAGAAGATTCTTACCATTTTGGTTGGGCACGCGGCATTGCTTTACTTGCTGACTCCGTTTATTTTGGAAACTGGTATAAATGGCTTTCCATCTTAGGAAAAGGTGAATGGCAAGAAGGTGAACCTTTTCCTTATACGGAAATAAATACGACAGGAAATGAAGAAGTAAGGAAAATGCTTAAAAAATCATTTGAACCGCTTCAATACCATGGTGTTCGAGCATATGAGTTTATTGAATGGATTGGTTTTGCTCTTGGTCTTTCTTGGTTTAAAAAGCCAAATATTGATGAAAAGCAGTGGGAACATCTCTATAAAACTGTTAATTTTGAGCTGTTCTATAAGTATCCTTCAGATTATCTGAGTTATTTTTTAGCAGAGAATGGTTCATCTGGGCACCTGGATTATTATCCCACTCCGCTTCATGTAACCATTATGATGAATAAAATGCTTGAAATTGACAGTGATGCTGAAATGCTTACAAGAACAGTATTTGAGCCTTGTTTGGGTACAGGGGCTATGACGTTACCATCTAAAAGTCTGAATGTAGTGGGAGCGGATCTTAATCATTTAATGGTACGTGCTGCGGCTATTCAGGCGTTTTTCTATAAACCTAGTATGTTATATGTTCCAAAACCAGTAATTGGAGTACACTTTGATCGAAAGGAACTCAGAATTAATAAATATTTTGAGTTTGAGACAGATACTCGTATTTATCAGGGTGATTCCTTATTAGGCGAGTATACAGCACCAAAATCTATCTTTTTAGAGGATAGTGAGTTTGTAGATGTTTATTTCCATGCACTTGATTTAGAGAAACATGAAATTTATCAATACGAAGAGGATTTAGAGCATCCATGGGAGTCTTTATCAAAAGAAAAAAGATTTGAGATTGTTAAGGCAATGGCCCGAGAAATACGACCAGATAATGTTTTAACAAATCCTCCGTTTAATATGAAAATATCGCAGCATGAGCGGGAAAAGATAAATGAAATTGAAAGAAGAAATAAAGAGTTTCTTGCTTTAAGAGAGAATAAACAGCGATTAAGCATGTTTCATACTATTGAGAAAGAAGTGGAAAAAGAGATTGAAATTGCCAAAAGTACTTCTAAAAGTAAAAATATTGATGATGGGCAACTAATGTTAGTCTTTTAAAGAAGGTAGGGGAGAGATCCCTTCTCCTTCTTTTTTAATTTCTGTTACATTAATTGTCACAATATTCTACTTATGATAGAATAATAGGCATATTTTATTTTTTTGTTTCCACGCAAGCGCGAGGAAAGTTACTGATTTAAGCTTAATTAAATGCACTCTATCGAGTGACCAATCTACTTTTTAGGTAGAAATTCCTTTTTTGGTCATTAGATAGTGTGCATTTTTTTTGTGCCTAAAAACTCAATCAGTAAAAAGAATAAAAATCCATTTTAGAAAGGAGAATGTTTAATGTATTTATACACTGTAAACCCTGTTTCTACTTTACCAACAGTACCACCGGCAACAGGCACTGAATTTGATTTAATATGGCAATTATTAGTTCCGTTTCTTATGGGTGGTATTGTTCGATTTGTTCGGTACTGGGAACAAGTGAAAAAGAAAGAATTTAGCATAATGGATGCTTTAAAAGCAGTTGTTAGTGGAGGAATCACAGCTATTGTGGGAGTTAGTGTTTTTAATCCCACAGGTACTCCATTTCAAATACTTGTGATTTCTGCATTTACAGGTATTGCTTGGGTGATGTCAAGAAGTGAAATTTCACCTCAACAAGAAAAGAATTTACTAAATGAGTTAGATGCTGAAGAAGTCAAAGAGGTAAGGAACAAGTCTGATGAGGACCTCTCTAAACTTGAATAAACATTAAAAATAGGTGCCATTTTGTGGTATGATAAAAAAAAGATGAAAAGGATGGTTTGATTATGGCTAAAATTATAGACTTATTAAACCGCAACGAAAATAAAAGAATCGATCAAATTATTAAAGCTATCAGAAATGCTAAAACTGACCAGGAAAGAAAAGATTTAAAGCTGGAAGCTTATGAAATCTATCTTGAAGCGGTGAAACGTGCAAAAAGAGAGACTTTATCTGATGAAAATAGAGAAGAAGCTGCTACATTAGCAACTTATTGAATAAGAAGCGTAACCAAGTGTTACGCTTCTTATTTTTAAAAATCTTATTGTTTAATACAAAAAAATAAACTTAATAAAATGCACTCTATTGAGTGACCAATCTACCTTTTTAGGTGAAATTCCATTATTGGTCCTTTAATAGAGTGCATTTTTTTGTACTCAAAAACTGAAGCATTCATAAGAAAAAATTTCTTTTAGAATAGGAGGTGAATCAAGCCATGAATTTTGGAAGCATGAGTATTCAGGACATTTTATGGAGACTATGTTGGGCCTTTTTTGTAGGGGGTTCTGCACATTTTTTACGGTATACGCACCAATGTCAGCAAGTTAAAATAACTGAAGCCGTTAGAGCATCTGCTAGTGGTGGATTTGCTGGAGTGTTAGCTGTAAGTATATTTAATTCAGATGGAAATCCATTTGAAATATTCGCAATCTCTGCAACGACTGGTATATCAGGCATTGCTTGGGTACTTGCGAAGAGCGATATTTCTTCCGAAAGAGAAAAAGAATTATTGAATAAAAATAAATCCGATTTTACGAGTTTAAAAGAATTACGTTCACGAGATATTAATGATGTGAGGAAGAATCGAGAATTAATTCAAGAATTAGAAAGAATGAAAGAAGAACTTGAAAAAATGAAGTAATATCAAATCCATTTTGTGGTATAATTTTAAAAAAAGGTGAAAAGGATGGGTTTATTATGACGAGGTTATTTGACTTATTAACCCCCCATGAGAAAAGCCGAGTGGAAGAAATTGAACAAGCAATCTTATATTCTCAAACAGATAAAGAGCGATTAACTTTAAAAATAGAAGCATATGAAATTTATGCTAACGCAGTAAAACGAAAAGAAAATTCCATGCCATTTGAAAGTATGGATGAACAATCAGCTGCTTTAGCAGCACATTAAAAACAAGTTTGTAACAATTTTTTGTTACAAACTTGTTTTTATTATGTATACATATTAACTTTTTATGTTAGTTCTAAATGATAATTTGAATTAAAGATCGATAATTTTAAAAAAAGATTGATAATTTGTATTAAAGTTTGATAAAAACAACCTTTTCGGTATGATAGCCGTAAGAGGTTGTTTTTTTATATTTCTGAAAAATACAGTTATGAATGTTACTAAATATGGTCCGATATTTATTCGAATGGCTAGTTTACTTTAAATGAACCATTTAATGGAGGAAGAAACTTAAGAAAACCTATATTAAAGAATGAGAAGAAATTAAAAGGCTGTCGAGGACTTATCGACAGCCTAAGCTTTAGAAAAATGAATGACTTAATTTTATCCTATCTTGTAATTATTACCAAGGTTGTCTTGTCGGTCCAATTGTAAACTCATTAACGTTCGTATCTTCTGGCTGATCAATCGCGAATGCCACAACATTTGCCACTCGATCAGGTGTAATACCATATTGTTCGTACAACGCAGTCATACCTGCTGAAACATTCTTATCAGTAATCGTATCCAACAATTCCGTGTTGATCGCTGCTGGATAAATAGTGGCTGTGCGGATGTTAGTACCTTCTTGTGCAGATTCCATACGCAAAACTTCCATTAAATCACGAACAGCCCACTTTGTTGCGCCATAAACTGCACCACCCGGGTAAGCTTTAAGCCCCGCTACTGATGAAGTAGTGATGATATGTCCAGACTTTTGCGATGTAAATGTTGGCAATACCGCGGCGATACCATTCAATACACCTTTAATATTAACGTCAATCATACTGTTCCACTCGTCAGTTTTTAATTCAGAAAGTGGTGAATTAGGCATTAGTCCAGCATTCAAGAAGATTACATCGACACTACCAAAAGTGTCTTTAGCAAGTTGAACAAGCTGCTGATTATCATCTGGAATAACAACATTTGTGACGCGATAAGTAGCTTGTCCGCCAGCTTTTTGGATTTCCTCAGTCAATGCTTTTAATTTGTCCTCGCGACGGGCGCCCAAAACAATTTTAGCACCTTTACTGGCCAATAATTTTGCAGTTGCTTCACCAATTCCAGATGAAGCTCCAGTAATTATTACTACTTTGTTTTCAATTGTCATCTTCATTCCTCCTTCGTGACTATGTTTAGTCTAAACTATAGAGTTAACTCTAATGCAAGAGAGAATTTTAATAATTTTAGAGATCAGCTAACTAGCTCATTTTTCTTTTACAAGCACAATTATCATCTTAAAACAAACTCTCAAAGTTCTAGTTTATCTATTTGTTGCATACGGGAAAGCGTAAGCTATAAGGAAATAATAGAGAAAGAGCCACCTGTATTTTTTCATCTAAAATACGGGTGGCTCTTTCTATTAGTTAGTAATAGGGATTTCTATTTTGTTGTTTTTATGAATTTCTTCGGTTCCTGCTTCTAATGCCGTTTTGTAATAAAAGCATTTATGCTCGATAAGTTCCATTGTTTTTTTTAGTTCTTCAAACTGTTTATTCACTATAGCTTTTCGTTCCATAAACATGTTGAATCTTTGTTGCAACGTGGAATCTCCATCAATACACCAATCAATGAAGGCCTTTATTTCCTTAATTTGCATACCCGTGGATTTTAGACATTCAATTACTTTTAAAGCGTCGATATCAGTTTCTTTAAACAATCGAGTTCCACTGGCTGTCCGTTCCACAAAAGGCATAAGTCCCTCTTTGTCGTAGTAACGCAAGGTATACACTGTAAGATTTAATTCTTTTGCAACTTCGCTAATAGAATATGTCTTCAACTTTATCTTCCTCTCTTTAATATAGACCTCGAGTTAACTCTATTTTTCTGAAGGATTCTATCACAGTACATGTTGTATGTCAAAACTTCTTAAGGAAAGTGAAAATTCGGATTAGGAAATACTTACTCTAAAAAAATGAAGTTAGCTTAAGGCTATAAATGAAAAATATAAATATAGGTTTGTTTCTTGACCTAGAGTTAACTATAGGGATTAACATTGTTTTGCAGGGGAAAAAGTAAGGATAGAAATAATTGAGGGCGAAGATTAACCTGGCTGATTCGCTTACCTAATATAAGCACTTTCCCTTGAAAAGTATAAATTATTGATGGAGTTGTTGTTGAAGGGGTTATAAAGCCATATAGAAAGGATCATACCGATGGACATACATGATTTTTTAGCGCATTTGAACCGAGGTGAAGCCGTTGAAGGCGGCTCAGAATTACACAAATTGATGCACACTATCTCACAAGAAGCATTAAAGCTTACTGCTGAACTGAACGGACATTACCATTCTCCAGAAAAAATTAGGGAGTTGTTTTCCAAGTTAATTGGAAAGCCAGTAGATAATACATTCTCGCTGTTTCCCCCTTTTTATTCGGACTGCGGGAAAAACATCTCTGTGGGCAAGAATGTCTTTATTAATTCAGGCTGTCGTTTTCAGGATCAAGGCGGAATAACAATTGGTGATGGTGTTCTGATTGGGCATAATGTCGTATTAGCTACCCTTAATCACGATATTAATCCGAGAAAACGCAGCACCATGTATCCTGCCCACATTGTGATTGGTAAAAATGTCTGGATTGGTGCAAATGCTACGGTAGTACCTGGTGTAACTATTGGTGATGGTGCTGTTGTTGCAGCCGGGGCGGTTGTTACTAAGGACGTACCTGCTAATGTAATTGTAGGAGGTGTACCTGCAAAAATTATAAAAAGTATCGAAATTAGTCAGGAGAATTAATAAAGCTATTATGACTCCTTTAGAAAATTACAAAATGACTTTAGTTCAATAAGAGAGGGCAAAACTTATGATTATCAAAGACATGAAAGGCACCATTTTATTTGATGCAGGAGAACCAAACCCGTATTCTCAATTTTTCATTGGGAAAAGTTATTTGAAAATGCTCACACCTGAACCAAATGCCATCGGGAACGTAACTTTTGAACCAGGTTGCCGTAATAACTGGCATTCTCATGTTGGTGGACAATTATTGCTTGTTACAGCTGGTGAAGGTTACTATCAAGTTGAAGGGCAACCAGCACAACGCTTAAAAGCAGGGGACGTGATAAACATTCCAGCTGGTGTAAAACATTGGCATGGTGCCACAGATGACTCATGGTTTGTTCATTTAGCTGCTGTAGGTGACCCAAGCAAACCAGAGACTGAATGGTTTGAGCCTGTAAATGATGAACAGTACTCAGAAGCAAATAAGGTGAAATAAAAAATTAGGCACCAGGGTTTCAACTCTGACGACTTTATAGAAATAGGATTTCGAAGAGTTTGAATCAAAGGGAGTAACAGAACCGATATACGTAACGAAGTGAAGATTGATTTCAGTGGCAGAAAAGCAAAGGTAATAGCTAGGAACAGAAAGTGTTTGAAGAAATGTACTTTAACTATAGGGAGCATTAGTTTAACTAGAGTTAGGTGGTTTTTAAGAACGAAGATAAATCAAAGTTATTCCATTAAAGGGCGCGTTTGTGGAAGAGCTAATCGCAGAAAATGATCAAACTTTTTTACAAAAGTTGTGAAATACTTCACAAAAAAGAACCCGTTTTGATCAATCTTTTTTTCAAAACGGGTTCTTTTTAGTTATGAAAGATGTGGGTTTGTGAGGTGTTTTTGATCAAACTTTATTTTAAAGCTACACTAAATTCTTGGCTACTTGTTGACCAAGAGGATCTGGTATAATACCATCATTTTTCATACCATCTTCATACCAATATTGAACCGTTTCATAATACTCATCGATTTCCTCCTGGCGTAAACCTAAACTTTCCGGTGATCGAATAGATTTTTCAATACGAAATCTTGTTTCCAAATCAATTTCTTTATTCTCAACCATTTTGTCAAGAATAGATCGACATTGTTCAACTGTATGCTTTTTAGTTTTACTGTTTCTTAATAAAGTTAAAACATGGCTATATTGACCTTTCATTATCGGAGTAATTATTTCAGACTTTTCATTTGTAGTAATTGCTTTAATCTGTGCTCCAATTGGGAGACCATTTGGTTTATTGACAACTCTAATTTGGTTATTTTTACTACTTAGAGAGTCATCATGAAAAATCACACTGGAAATGATATATTTTTCAATAGGTTCAAGTAACTTTACTACTCCGATATCGTGATTAGTGTGCTGAGGAGCATATAATGGTGGCATAAGCTTTGCTGTTTTGGGAAATCCCAAGCCTAAAATTTTTATTTTATCTATCTCTTTATCTGAAAGTTTCCTTTTACCTTCTTTTATCCACATATAAAGTTCTTTTCTAAATTCTTTATTTTCAGTTGTTTTTCGTACGATGAATGCTTCAAATAATAAACCGGCAATTGAAGACATAGAACGCGATAAGTTAATTTTAAACTCTCCATTAACCAATTGACATGCACCTGATTCAAATATATCTCCTATTAAATCTTTCCCATAGAGCTGTTTTAAAAATTTCTTGCGATCCTCTTTAGGGAGCATTTTTAAAGAAAAGCTATTTGGAACGGCCTCTATGTTTAATGTAATCAACATTGGCATTTGCTTTCTATCTTTTTTCATAAAAAATCTACTTCCTTTCATCTTTAAAGGCAACTGAGAAATATGTTTTAATTTTATTCCCATATCAAGTTGAATACTAGTAATAACACTAAACAGTATTTCATATAAAAAAGAATCCATTTTCTTTACTAAGGACTCTTTTATAGGAAGTATCATTATTTAATTCGATAAAGTGTAGGTCTTCTGCTTTTTTTCTTACTGTCAGTCCTAGATTGATTGTTAGATAGTTTTAAATATAATTCCATAAGAATTAGAGACAAAGGCTTGGAATACTCAATAAATTCCTTATGGCTGATTCTATGTTCTATATGGTCAAGCATTAACTTTTTGTTGAGAATATCATGTAATTCCTCATAATTAAAGTCTTCTACTCCCTTTATTGAGACTTGGTTTTCCTTTTGTTGCATATTAGTTATACTTGAGTTTGCAGCTATATGGTGAAAGGGAGTTTGTATTGCATTTTTAAAAATAATAAATTCTTTACTATCAAGAAGCTGATTTTCTCTATAATCAATATCTATCTTTTGCATGATGATTTTTTGTATTTGTGAATAAGATAGTATTTCATGTTCCTCTTTATTCATAAGGTTTGCATCTCCATAAGTAATATTTTATTAAGAAAATTGAAAAATAAAAACACCGTTAATCTAACTCTATCTCGAGATCAACGATGCTTCCATTACATGACATAAAATGTTGGGATGAGTATACAAAGCTCTAAAACTATTATATAGAATTAATTGGAAGATCTCAACAACTTACACTAAAATATATATTTTGCGAGTTTCTTATGATAAAATAGATATATAACTTTTTAAGATTTTCTGTTTCACCTACGCAGGAGAAACTTCAATTACACTCAATGCGCTTTTCTGAAAGTGAACAACAATCAATGCTGTATTTACAGTCTGTTGTTGGTTTTCAGAAGAGCGTTTTTTTTTGCTTTTCAATCCAAAAACTTTTTAAGGAGGGGTTCACATGTTTATACATAGAACTCATAGTAATGGCCTAGCAAGATATGCTGTAAAGACAGAAGATAATAAGGAATTAGCAAGTATTAGTATTGAGGATGGTCGATATCCGGGGTATACCTTTATTCCTGTTATTGTCGATCTAAATGGGGAGAACGATGGATTAATCTTTTTACTAAACTGGATGACAGTTAATATTAAGTCACCGCTTGGAGCAACCATTAAATATCCTTTGTTATTGGAGTATGGATTTAAGCATTTTAAGAGTGGCTTGATTTGGAATTTTCATCGATTGAATGATTCCAATAATGAGATTCCTGAAGTGCCGGTGGTGATTCATACATGACACCCGCTCTACTGCCTATAGAACAAGAGGCAACGAAGGTTAATGTGCAAAAGCAAAAGTGGAGTTATTCGCGTCTTTCCATGTTTGAAGGGTGTGAACGACAATATTTTTATAAGTACATTTTAGAATTACCATATCCATCAAATCCTCCAATGCAGAATGGAAAGATTTTTCATACTGGAATTGATTTGATGATAAGAGAAGGTTATTCTCCCTCAGAGTCATTGTATTATGGAATGGGAGTTAACGGTGGACTTCCAGTAGGAGAGAAGCCTTATCATTTTATCAGTATGTTAAATAAAGCATACGATCGAATACCGCAGCTTGAATATGCTGAAATTACATCTGAACTACATCTTGAAGTGAAGACGACTTTAGGCATTGTCCAATGCTATATAGACTTGCTTATTGATGATCCTTCAAATGACGTATTAGAAATTTGGGATTGGAAAACAAGTTGGCATTCTTTTGCTGCGGATACTCATATACAATTAGCTCTGTATGCTTGGCTTTTAAAGCAAACTAGAGGGTATGTCGGATCTACTTTTAAAGGTCGTCTTATTTTTCCTAGATTGGGAATAGAAGAAGACAGTGAGGTTGAATTTACCGAAGAAAAGTTGAATGAAGCTAAAACCTGGTTAGTAACACAAATCACCAAGGTCCAATCAAAAGACCCTTCTAATATCGAAGACTGGGAGATGTGTAAAGACCGAACTAAGTGTGATTATTGTCCATTTGCTGCAAGATGTGCTGGGGGATTATTAGATGGCTTACCAAGTACCGGTGAACCGAAGTCTCAAGAAGAGGCAGAGTTAATTGGTTCTTATATTCTTGCACAGGAGGCTGCTTTAAAGAAAATGAAGAGCGGGATCAAAAAATGGGTGGAAAATCATGGTGAGGTACCAGTTGGCTCAGGAAAATGGACAGTCCAACAAGGTAATCAGAATTTTAAATGTGAAGATGTCGAGACATTAATTGATTATGCAAAAAGACAAAAGTTAGATGTCAAAGAAGCAGTAAAAGCTAATACTGCAATATTATCTAAATGGCTAGATGAAGATGACACAGGAGAATTGAAACAAATTATCACTTCTACTAAAGGACGTAAATCATTTAAATACGTTAATTAGTTAAAAGGTATGATGTTAAAGCATCATACCTTTTTATTTTTGAATATGCCGGCTGGTTGTATATCAAAAGGTGAGTGAGCTATTTGAAATGTTATAAGTAGTTAAAATACGAAACAGTTATTTCATTTCGGAGGAGATTAATTTTAGAAATATCCTTACTGTTTTAAATTAACCTATTGTATAGATGAATTTTATTTTGGATAAATTAGCAGTATTGCAAATAAAAATGATAAAATTAATGTACTAATCATAAAAAAGAGGATATTTTATGATTAATAAGAATAATTATTACTCCTTATCTTAATATTAATGGATTTCTTTTAGAGTATTAAAAGTAGAAGGAGGGGAAATCATGAAATATGAAAAACTGAGTAAAATTTTTTATAAAGATGAATTAAATTATAAAGAGGAATATGCAAAACGGTTTAATGGGTATGGAACTTATCGAACTAATTTGTTTATAAAACCGGTTATTAAAGGTAAATACGCAGGGGATTCAGTAGAACTATTTATCGTAAATACAGATGGATTAATGAAATTACAGGAAGAGATCTTACTAAATAGTTTTCAAATTCGGGAAATGATAAAATCAATGCCTAAATTTGCAGTAAGATTTTATTTTGAAAAGCTATTAATCAATGAACTCCAAAGTACGAATGAAATTGAAGGTGTTCGTAGCACAAAACAGGAACTTTCTGAAATTCTATCACTTATTAATGAAAATAGAGAAAGCAAGAATAAACGATTTACTGGGTTAATGAAGACTTATAAATATATTGGTCAGATCAACGATTTTGAAAAAATTGAGGATTTTAGAAAGCTATATGATGATATCGTTTCTGATGAAGTAGACAGTAAATCACAACCAGATGGTGAACTATTCCGTAAAGATGTAGTAAGTATTACAGATGGTAGTAAAATTACGCATGTTGGTGTATATCCTGAATCGAATATTAAAGATTATTTAAATAGACTTCTCATCTTTTTAAATACATCAGATACTCCAGATTTATATAAATACATGCTTGCACATTATTACTATGAATATATACATCCTTTTTATGATGGTAATGGACGGACTGGACGTTTACTTGTGTGCAGCTATGTTGCAAAGAAATTAGATGAATTTACCGCAGTTTCCCTGTCCTATACAATAAATCAAGATAAACAGAAATACTATAAAGCCTTAGAAGAACTTTCTCACCCTATGAATAAAGGGGAAGCAACCTTCTATTGCCAGTCTATGCTTGAAATATTAAAGGATGGGCAAGAATCATTAATTGAAGACTTAAGCTTAGGCTTAGCAAAAGTTGAACGAGTTCGTAAGTATGTAGGAAATCTTGAAAGTTTAAGTAGAGATGGAATGAGTATATTAGGATCATTACTTATGATTCATGTATTTGTCGGTGCTGATCGTGTCTTTACAAATGCAGAAATACAAAAAAATGTAGGACTTTCTCGACATAAGGTAGATAAAATTCTACTAGAGCTGGAGAAAGAGAAAATTGTTAAAAAGATTAAAGATAGACCGACTACCTATGATCTTGAAGAAGCTTTTATCAATAAAGTCTTTTTTGAATAAATAATTAGTAAACAAGATAATTGATAAAAAGATATAACATCAAAAAACCCCATGTAGTTTCCGCTACATGGGGTTCTTGTTAAAAAAATTTTTGCGTCTCAAAGCCAAAAACTTTTTTAAGGAGTGACTACAACTTAACATGATTAATAGTTGCTGTCAATTTTAATTGTCCTATTTTAAACCTAAGAAGGTTTTCTTTTTGACTGAAAATCAATAATATTTCCATTGTTTTTCTTCTTTTTTCTCATTTGATTCTTTACTACTTTTTGCTTTTCCCATTCTAGTGATTTTTGTTGATAATGGGCATCCATGTCATCAATCCATGTTGGTAATTCTCTATATGGATAAGGATATGGAGCAAGAGCAGGATTAGTAAAATGAGTGATTGTATCTGGAACAAACCCATTTCTGTATAGATCCGTATACCGTTGTCTTTTCTCTCTTTCTGCTTCCCAAGCGGCTAAAACAGTTTGTCCTCTATGATGATCAATAAAAAGCTCTCTCCAGCGAACAAGTGGTTCGGGTTGTGAAAATGTTTGTGTTAAAACCCTATCCATTTTTGCGTATGTCATATCAAAGTATGCCTGCATCTTCATGGCAATGTATAATGAAAAATAGATAACAGCTGGTAATGTGAACCTTTCCCATCCATTAATCCAGTTTGATAGGTCTGTAAAGCAAACAGATGAAAACCAGAAAAATACGATTGTATAGATCAATATGGTCTTTACAAGTTCTTTTATCCCAATAACTCTCCATAACGGTAGTCTTTCATAAGGAGTATCAGATTGATATTCTGCATTGATATAAATTCTGTCCCTAAAGAAATTAATAATCATTTGATAAAAACGATTATCAATTGTTTTCTCTATTTTTGAAGAAACACTCTGAGGTGGATTGATGAGATAAAAGAATAAGATAGGAGGCACATAAGGTGTATTAGCCCATCGTTCAATCTCGGAGAAAAAGCGATTTCTTCGAATTAATTCCATTGTCTCATACTTCACTTCAATAATATTTTTACTACTCATAAAAGTCGCGATACTAATTAGTATCCAATCCCACCATTCATAAATAACTTCATAAGCAACATACAAAACCTCATTATATAAATCAAAAATAGGAATTCCCGCTAAGCTTTGAATAACCCATGAAATAGGATAGAAAATACTCGCTCCTACTAGTAGTCTTTTCCACTTTATCATTATTCTCACTCTCCTTATAGATATAAAAAAAGCATCCCTTTAAATGGAATTTTGTTTTGAGAACAAAAAGACCATTCAAAAGAATGCATTATTAGTTGTTTCAAGAATTTTTCTCCCGCTTGGGTGAAAATAGAGAAATTAAGTCGATATACTGTCTATCATAGCACGATTTTAAAATAAGTTGCACCAAAATTAACTTTTAATGTTATAATTCTTTTATAAACTTTTTTATTAATCTCAACCTACGCAGGATGGGAAACTTAATTATAAAGCTCAATTTGAGTTACCGATTAAAAAGAATGCATCTTTAATTGGTGATTGAAATTGGGCTTTTTTTTGTCTCAATTTAACTTTTTTAAGGAGGAATTCATTTATGAAACAAAACTCTAACTCTGGCTATACCATTACTGGTTTCAGTAAATCTTTCTTTGGTTACTGTTCCAATTGGATATTCTGTGATTTAGGCAAAGGGGAATGTTTTTACAATGAAAAGGACCCTGAAGCCAAGTTTATCAAAGAAACAGAAAAGGCGGCCAATCTATTACTCAAACACAAGAATTGAGTGAATTTATTGAGCCGGAAGTTCTTTCTCCTCTAACTGATACAAATGAAGTGGTTATAGAGATAGAAGAAGAAAATGATGAGCCAAAACAGCTTACACTTTTTTAAGGAGGAATAGTCATGCAAATGACAATTAACGATTTTATATTTGAAAAGAAAGAGAAAACAATAGGTCCATGTAATGCTTTAATAGTCGATGGGAATAATTTATTAAATCGTGCTTATTATGCCACAGCATTAAATACAAGCCGTTTAAAGACATCTCCAGATGGTCGTTATGTCAATGGAGTGGAGCTTTTCCTTAAAATGCTGTTTAGATACAAGACAGAATTTAATATTACACATTTAGCTGTAATGTTTGATAAGGGTAGAGGATTTAGACAGAATCTATTTCCTAATTATAAGGGAACGAGAGATAAACAGCCGGAAGAATTAAAAGGGCAATTTCCAATTATAGAAACGATGCTGCATCGTGCAGGAATTCCAGTCTATTCTGATGAAGTTTATGAAGCGGATGATCTTATTGCCTCAGTTGCCTATCAGCTGCAATCGAATATGAAAGTGTATGTATTATCAAATGATAAAGATCTTTTGCAAATTGTCTCCGACCAAATTATTCAAATTTGCCGAGACAAGAAAGTAGATATACTCTTTGATGCAGAGAAATTTAAAGAGAAATATAATGGACTAGATCCTATTCAAATAATTGATTTAAAAGCTCTAAGTGGTGATAAATCAGATAACATACCGGGAATTCCTGGCGTAGGAGACACTGGAGCTTTAAAAATGCTTCACGAGCTTAGGAATTTAGAATCTATTATAGAGAATTTTTCTGCCTATAAAGAATTTAACCGTTATAAGAAGAAGATCGAAGAAGGACAGGAGTTAGGAATCCTTTCTAAAAAGCTTGCAACCTTAGTTACTGATCTTCCTGTTATAAATCATTCTGATGATCTTTTAGCTAAATGGGATGTAGAAGAAATTATAAGGTGTTGCCAAGAACTTGGGCTTACAACATTAATTAAAGAAATACGAGCAGAAAAGTATGCTATTTTAAAAATTAATATGGTAATATTTATACTTTTTTATTTCATGAGAATATTGTAACGTTTATGACATCGTGTTAGAATGAATGAGTCAAAATGAAGCGTTTTTATGAGAAGAAAGTATGAGGGATTGCTATGGCACAAGAACTGAATTTTTATTGGTTAATTGTTATTGATAAGGAAACGGGTGTTTTTCATAATGCTCAAATATTAGATAAATCTAAACGACCGATTAATGAGGTTCTTGCCAGATTTGAGCGAAAATTCCCTAGATATGTAGTAGTTGAGGGCGGAGAAGGATTAGAAAATCGGCCAGAAATTATAAGAGATTTACCACTAATTGAAAATTACTTATAAGTAAATCAGATAAAATAATACACTCGTCATTGAGTGATCGATGTTTAATTTAAAACATGGTCCTTAATGGCGAGTTTTTTTATGGAGGAAAACATGGATTTAGATAAATTTTGGACAGAAATGGATCAGTATGGAGAAGTAAGTATTGTTGGTGAAGATGTCTTTGAACTTATGAAAGTACTGATTTACTCATCAGCTGAGAAATTTGGAGATATTCGAGAGTTTGTCGAGAAAGTAGATAGAAAGACTATCGAACTTGCAATCGATGAAATACAGTACATTCCAACAATGGAGGCTGGTGATGAAGAACAAGAGCCTCATGAAAGGTATCATTTACATGCTAATGAGTTTCGAGAGGTGTATCAATTGAGATTTTTCCAATCGAAACTTTGGCATGATGCAAAACCTAAAAAGAAACGATTTTTTTAAGGAGTGTAAATGAAATGGATCTAGGTCAAGAAGAAAAAGGAAATATTATAGAAGCTCTGGAACGAGTATTAATGGCTAAAATTTTATTAACTCGAAGAGGGGTATACCCAGTAGCAAATGAATATTACTATACATTTGAACCATATAGTAATGGGTTATTTTATTCTATTCTATCAATGATTAACTTAGGAACAGGTTGGAAGACTGAGATTGTGGAAGAAGAGAATTCAAGCGATATCATAAAGGCAATTATTACAATTCCTGAATTAAAAGAAATTTTTGAGCTCTGCTCTAGGTTTACACCAAAGCAAGAAGCTTATTTTGATAATCTTTTAGAAAAGAATTTAGGCACTTTCTTTAGTGATTATGATATGTCTGAAATTCACCTAATGGCTTGTACAAATGGGACTGTAAGGATTCAAAGTGAGTATCTCTATGAAGGTTTATATGGCTTTTTAGAGCAAATGTTAGATTTACAAGATGAGCTTCAATTATTCGTTGAAGAAATAAGAAATATGAAGGCTGAGGATGGTGTAGCGTAATGGCTATAGTTGTGAAAATTGATGATACAAAACATGTAGAAGTAACAAAATTTGAAGGTGATTTACAAGTTGGAACACGAAAAATGTACTTGGATGATTATCTTGCATCAGTTTTAGGATCTATGAATGAGCAGGAGCTTTTATCATTTCTATTCTCTAAAGAATATATTGAAACTATTACAGAATATATAGAAAACGTTGAGGATAAAGAAGTATTTTCAAAAATAATGAAGTTAGTCTTAGATAAAGTAGAAAGGCAATCAGATTCACTTGAAACAAATGAATTATTTGTCTCACTCTTATATCAATTATTAGAGAGGATTAATTTACATGTCATTGATCCGAATTGGTTGAAAGATGTATTGCATGCTGTATTTAAGAATATTGATGATATTTCAGTTGATGTAACTGAATATCAACAGTTATTATTACTGCTTCTAAATAAAGCAGAGGTAAATGCAGAGATGTCGTCGTCCACTCTTTCCAAGATTTTAGACGTAGCATCTAATAAAGTGTCGATTACTGAAAACCAAGAAGAATTGAAGCAGTTATTTCTCTCCATTGCAGAGAAAGCAAAAGGTGATTGGATTGATAAGGTATTATCAACCGTTGCACCTAATCGAGTTTTATTCAATGGATTTATGCCAAAGAATGTTCTTTATTATCATAAAACGTTGAACTCTGAAGTAGTGGTAATTGATGTACCAAAAAATCAATTTAATGTGAAATTTCATGATGTCAATTATTCAAATGTTGGGCATCCTCGAATGTTATTTTATTTTAGAGTAATAAACCAACGGATTGCCAGTATTAAAATTGCATGTGTTAGGGATAAAATTATCAATGAGGAAACGCAATTGTATCTATATCCTTATTCGAATGTTTACTCTAATCATACAATTTGTTGGAGCTATGGACACTATGAGATAGATAGTTTAGAGAAGCTGCAGCATATTCCATATATTTTCTTAAGTACTCCAAATAATAGTCATATTAATTCTTATACTAGACAATTATTTGAAGACAATAGCGAGAAAGAATTCAATGATGAAGAGCTTAAGCCTTCAGACTATACATTTAAAGATTTTGTAGCGTTAGAACAATAGCATTGCTGTTGTTCTTTCTTTTTATAGTTTATTAAGGAGTCGATCATAATGATTGTTAAATACAATATAAAAGCGCGTCAGATTGAGCGGAAATTCCAACGTGAGATGAATAAAAAAGGCTATTATTTAACCGCTAAAGGACATGTTAATCATGTTATTAAGTACAACAAGAATAGTCTTACTATTGGTACCGAAAAGGGAGGACAATTCTCCATAAGCAGGGGCCAGTTAAGAAGGAGTCTTTCTTTTTTTATATTCAAAAGAACTGTAATAAGAAAAGATATGGAACTTTTCACGAATTATAGTTCCGCTCTTTTTGGAATATTAATTCGAATTTTTGAGAAGAATTCAAAGTTATTAGTATTAAGAAATGGCTCATTTCGATTATCTCTATTAGGAGTTAGATATTTTGCTTCGGGTGCCGAACGTGATCCGCAAGTATTAAAGCTATTGAAAGAAGTAAAAGGGCATTTTGTATTATTTAATTTCATTCAGATCCTGGAGTCTTCTTCATGTTGTATTAGTAAGTTATCACTCTATAACTTATATGCCTATATTGATAGTGGAGCCCATACCTTATTTAATCAGAAACATAAAAAAGGCAACCGCCAGGTAAATTTATTTTCAGATGAAGGAGAGGAAGAATTGATTCTTCAAGGATATGCGGACTTTATTAATAAACATAAAGATAATGAACGTATACTTGGTTTCTTCCCGCTTGATGTAATCGGAAATCCGGAAAGAACCCGGGAAAATTATCATAAATTAAAAACCCTAACTGGAAATGCAAATATTATTCCTGTATGGCAAGTGTCAGATACATTGGAGCAATTAGAACAGTTAGTGTCTAAAGAACACGAGCTTATTGCTATTGGGGGATTAATTCCTTTAATGAAAAAAGGATTGGCAGCCATTAGGGAAAGGGTAAAAGAAGTTTTTAATAAATTTCCTACATGTAATTTTCACTTTTTGGGTGGTGCCAATGAGTTATTAAAAGAGTTTAATTGGTTTTCTAGTGATAGTACAGCTTTTTTAAACGGCCGTAAGAGTCCATTACAAAGAAAAGTATATTTACCAAGCGGAGAAAGAGTCCTTGCTCCCTCTAATATGCAGGTGAAGGACGTTATGAAACAAAACCTAAAGTTTTTGGTTGGATTAGAAGATGAGAGTGATGATCGATTTACCATATTTGATTATTTTCCTTCGCTTTAAGCGCGCTAAGCAATGATTTTCACAATACTATAATAAAAGGATGGTTTAGCATGATCAATCAATTTATAGAGACTGTAAGAGGCCTATTAAACATGGAATTAGATAAAGTTTATTTTGTAAATTACGCTGCTGGCTACTGGTATTTTGACGGTAGCGATGGCGGTGAATGTCCGGAACAATACAAGTTTAGAGCGTCAATTGTTGCTGAAGGAGTTTGGTTGGAATATTATAGCGGGTGTGACGGATGGTTCAATTATGGATTGTTAGATGATAGTGACTTGAACTATCATGCAAATAATAAAAAGGTTAATATATAAGAGGTACTGACAATGGAATTTATTATTCGTGATGGTATGAGTCTAACACCTGGGGAAAAGGTGAAAGTATATTTCAATATTCGAAAAAATGGTTTTTCAATTGTATCTTTAGACAAGAATAACCCTA
The DNA here is from genome assembly GCF_001591625.1 of Metabacillus fastidiosus NBRC 101226. Lineage (GTDB taxonomy): Bacteria > Bacillota > Bacilli > Bacillales > Bacillaceae > Metabacillus > Metabacillus fastidiosus. Next base: position 32,346 of record NZ_BCVG01000001.1, on the reverse strand, counting down.
ATAAGGGGAAAGTTGTTGCATATGCTTCAAACGTTATTATAAAGGATGCTATATTTCATTTAAACTTAAATACGCTGGCAGGCATTTTAGAGAAACAGTGCAAAGCAGTATATGCAACAGTTAAAGGAGTTTTTGTTGCTGCTGCTGAAATGGATAATAGTAGTCATAGAAAAGGATATTGCAACCCATATAAAACAGGAAAGTTTATTGATTGGGAAAGTGGCGATGAATTGAAAGAAGCTGAAGAAGTTTACTTTTATGATAAATACTTTAGTTATAGATAACAGTCTATAATAAAAGCATAAATAATGAAAAGATGTAGAGAATTTTTCTACATCTTTTTCTAATTAATATAAAACTATTAAAATGGTAAGCTGTTTTTTAATTCCCATTTCTCGAAAAAATGTTTAAATTTAGTTCCCTCAAAGTCATCTAAAGTTAATGGTGGAAGGTTTTTCTCTCGTCGATATTCCTGATATTGATCGATTCTTTTTAATAAACTCAATTCTCTTTGCTGAACTAGTTCATTAATTTCTTCTTTAGTTGATGGTTTCTCATATAACATCAACTTTTCATAATAATCGTAAACTTCCGTTATTCCATCTAAATTTCTTTTTGTAAGTTCACTTATATTTGACTCATAATTACCAATAACTAAACGATATAAAGAAGCTTCTGCCTCTTCAGCTTTGTACTCCGATTCAGCGAAATTTCCTTCAATTGCTTTTACGATATAGCCAGCTAAGTTTTCCATTACATCCATCTTCATAGCATATCTTAGGTTATCTTCGATATATCGAGGATGATACTTTTTAACAAATTCAATCGCTTTATCTTTTCGAACCTTTTTAGTAATCAATAGATTTAGTAGTTGTTGAATATCATAATCAGCAGCTTCCGGACTTATTTGTTTTAATTGATTTTTGGTATTTTTATATATATAAAAGATGAAAGAATCGATTCTTCGTCCAATTTTCTTATGTACTTCATAATCAAAACGAATATCCGTTTTCTCCTCAATCTCTTGTTGGGCCTTATCTAAAACTACTTTTTTGAAATTTTTCATTAATGTCAATTTATCATCAGGGATATTTAATTTTTCACGTAATTCACTTACTTTTATAATTCGCTTACTCCAGGGCTCGCGTTCCTTTAATAATTCATATATTCTCCACGAATATTCAGATTTTAATTGCAATACATTGAAAAGTTGATATTTTGTATATGTTTTTAAATCCAATAAATATTGTGCAAGATCTTCAGACAGTTTGATTCGTATAATACCTTGGCCGTGCATATAAGTGGCTCTTTGCACCCAAGTTATCTTATCCACTATCCGCTTATTTCCTTCTCCATGCTCAAAAATTAATTGTTTAGATTGAAGCCCATCAACTGCTTCTTCAATTCGCTTATAAAAGCTGCCTTCTGCAACTCCTATTAAGTTAGCTAACTCTTTAATTTGAATAGTATATGTTTTAAAGTCTGTATCATCTGGTTGTACAAGTGAAACAAGAGCAAAAATAATTCTTCTCTCAGTAATCGATAGATTTTGCTTCATGTTTATCAAAATATTGGATTGATTCACCCAGTAATAAGGACGGAGATCCGCTTCTTCAACAAATTCTTCATCAAAAGTTAATTGTTTTGGAAAATCTATACTTGTTGGCATAAGAATCATCCTTCACTCTCTATTTTTATTCACTATAGTACAAGTTTTTACAAGAATCTAGTGATTTTTTTTCTGAGTAATGAAGGAAACATCCTGATATTAAATATAGCTACTGAAAAGTGGTTTTAAATACACAGTTCAAATATTTTATGAATGATATGTCTATGTAAAAGTGGTTTGGAAGTGGGGGACTACAGGATTTTATATTATATATAGCTATCTTAAAGTGGTCAGAATGAATAACTATTAAGTAATTATGTCTACTTAAAAGTGGTTTAAATTTTTTTTTTCTTTTTATGCAAATAAAAAGCTAGAAAAGGGTACAATTTATTAGTTTTTTTACATATAACTCCATTTTTAAGCTATCAACCACTTTTATATAGCCATATTATAGCTGTATTCTTTCTAAAATAATTAGTGACCACGTTCATATAGCTATATAACCACTATCCACAAGCTATATCATCACTTTCTCATAGCTATATGACCACTTAAAAGTAGCCCTATTATCACTTTTAAGTAGCTATAAATTCTCTCAATTCCTTGATATCACTGGGATTAGAAAAGGTATAAACAAATAAAAACAAATAAACAATATATAAACATGTTAAACATAGACTAATTTTTTAATGGTATATATTAAGAGTTTCACATCTTTACTTTTAAATTTAGGAATGATAAGGTTAATTTATAAATTTTCTATTTTTAACTCATCCTACGCAGGAAGAGCTTACTAATTTTTAGAAATGCACTTTTTTCAAAGTGATTGATTTTAATTCTGCACTTATGCAGTAATCAATCATTTTGAGAGAGGTGCATTTTTTTGTTGCTCTCAAAACAATTTAACTTTTTTAAGGAGGAATTATTTATGAATACTATTAACTTGGTTCAAGAGAAAAAAGTGGGAAAGAAAAAATCTTGGTTTAATACATTATTGAATCTTTTACCTTTAAGAAAATTAGAATGTAAAGAATGCGATACTAATTCAACTTTAGGACTTGGTAACATAAGGCACTCAAAAAAGAACTATGAAGGTCCATTTTGTCCTAAATGTGGGAGTAAGATTAATATTTCAATGCTGTTCTCTAAAAAGGAGAAATCTTCATGAATAAAATTGAATTTAATCCAACAGTGACAAAAAGAATTGTAGAACAAGATCGGTATCTAACTTTCATCTTTAATGACTTATTAAATAAGAATCCCATTGAGGAAGAGACATTCATTTTAAAAGTTCTCTTTAATTCAAATGTGTTAGCAAATAGAAAGTTAGAAAATCAATATGTAGATGAATTCAGTAAAGAAGAAAAGTCTAAAATTATGATTTAATCGATACAGATTAACAATCCAATGATTAATAGTTGTTTGAATAAGTGTAAAAGAAATAGTCTTTAAGATCATTGATCTAGAGACATTTCTTTTACCTTTTTTATTTTTTAATAATTAAACTTTTTTAAGGAGAAAATACAATGACTAAACTTAATAAAGAAAATAATGCTTGTAAAAACCATATTATCTTTTTTAGTGGTGGAAAAAGTAGTTTTGCTGTTGCAGATTATGTAAAAACAAACTTCCCAAATGATAATATTGTTTTATATTTTACAGATACTATGTGGGAAAGTGATGATTTATATCGTTTTATTTATCAGGCTGCTGATAGACTTGAATTGCCCTTATTAACACACAGTAAAGGGTTAAATCCATTAGAACTAATGTTTGAAAGAAAATTAGTTTTTAATAATATGATAGGGGATTGTTCAAAAATATTGAAAATTGAAGTTGCAAGTAATTATTTGAAGAAGGGAATTGTTCCTCCTATAGAGAAATGGAGGAATAAGCAGTTTCTAAAAAAAGATAATTTTATTGAAAATGCAACCTTATACTTCGGGATCGGCTTTGAAGAATTTCACCGGGCAGATAGTATTATTAAAAACTGGCAACCTTTCACCGTTGCTATGCCCCTAATTGATCACATAATTGATAATGATGAGATACTAAAAAAATATAATTTAAGACAACCAATTCTATATGACCATGGCTTTTCTCACAATAATTGCAATGCGAGATGTGTTAAAGCCGGTCATGGACATTATAAAAATCTTTTAAAGACAATGCCTGATGTATTCTATGAAATTATGAGACAAGAACATCATATTAAAATGTATGTTTCAGCTTATAGATATATCACAAATACAGATCTTCCAGAAGAGGATATTATTCCTGAAGATGTACAAGAAGTTATGTTGAGAGAGCTTGATGAAGCATATAGAGATTATTTTTATGGAAAAGCAGAAAAACCAAAGTTATTTATTCATCCAGCTGTTACTGCAGCACCAAAATATGCAGAAATAACACAATATTCCTTTATGAAAAAATCAAAAAGCGGAGTTGTAAAGCCATATCCAATAAGAGAATTAATGTTTGATGTTATCGGTAAACCATTTGACTCTTATGGAGTGAAATTAGGAGAGGCCCAGCAATTAACTATCTTTCAATTTTTAGAGAGTAAACCGAAAATTGATGACTTCGATATTGGTGGTTGCGGCTGCTTTGTAGACTATGACAATGCTTGTTCATTGTAGATAGGTCCATCGACTTCACAATATTATATATTTCCAAACAATATAATGAAACTGTAGAATAATATTCTTACAGTTTCATTATTGGTTAGATAACTTTATAGAACTTTAATTATTCACTATGTAATTTAATATAATTCTGACGTCAATGAATCTTCCATTGTATCCGTCTCTGCATTGTAATAAATCAAAAACTCCACATTACTATCTATTTTACGTACCTTAGCTGCATATTCAAATTTACTATAATTGCCCATATTATCATATAAAACATCGTATATTTCATAATTTCCATCTTTATAATTCTTTTCTAAATATTCTTCTGCCTGCTTAGTTACCTTTTCCATTTCAGACTTATCTGGTCTCATTTCTAACCAAAAAATTAATACAAAAATAGTGATTCCTAAAATAATGACTCCAACAGCAGCAAGTAAAATTTTTATTATCTTGTTCAAGGCAGCACCTTCTTTCTCCTTTATTATAGTGTCTTTATTGGTATTTATCACCATTTTTAAAACCATTTAACAGAGCATCTATTTAAAGAATAGAATATTTTTGCATTTATACGATGTAATTTAAATCATTATATTATATAATAAGATTATATTTACTTGATTAATTTCTTCTCACCCTATGCAGGGAGAGCTTTTATTACTTTATTTTAAATGCACTTTTCTCAAAGTGATTGATTATCTATCTGTGTACTTAACAGTTATCAATCTTTTTGAGAGAGGTGTATTTTTTTTTGTGTCTCTCAAAATCAAACTTTTTAAGGAGTGTTTTATTATGACAAAAGAATTATCTATTTTTGATATGGGTGTAGAAGATGATCTAAAAAAAGAAGAAAAGGAAGTAACTAAGAAAGCTTCTACTTCATCTACTAATAAACCTAAAACTCAGCCAAAACCACAAGAAGAAACAAAAGTTACTGGAGAATGGACTATCCATTTTGCTACAGAAACATTTGAGGTTAGAGATTTTGTAGAAGAGGAAGATATTCCAGCTGAAGGTATATCTTTAGAGACCTTACGAGCTGAAATGGAAAAAGTCTATTTCCAATTTACAGCCTCACGAACATATTGGGATGTAGAAGAAGATAACAAACGTCTATTTCCAGAAGCATCTGGCGCAAGTAAGGGGGCATTTTAATGTCCATGATTTCTTACTTTTGGAATATAGCTGATTTTCTAAAAAAGAACAGAACGGGGATAGCAAAGGGAATATCCTATATTGCATCCTCAGATGGACGAATTTATGAGGTAAGAGAATCTAAGATTGGATCAATGGTTGCACGAACGAATCATATTCCTAAATTAGATGACATTACTGAAAAATTTCAATTTAACTTACCTAAAATACCAGGTCAGATCTTTCAACAAATGTATTCTTTCTTTACATATTTTTGTGAGCGATCAGATGTAGAAGTAATGCTTCAACTCTTTTACGATACCAAGGAAAAGGAATATATTTTAGAATGTCCTATTCAAAAAGTAAGTAAAGTACGGGTAGAAGCAGAACTTAATCCGAAATACTTAGGAAGAAACAGTCTACGGTATATTCAAGTTGCTCAAGTTCATTCTCATAATTCAATGAGTGCTTACTTTTCATCGGTAGATGATACAGACGAAAAAGCATATATGATCTATGGAGGTGCGACGTGTTTAGACATTAAAAGTGTCTAGCTGCTTAGTTAATAAGTAGTAACTTTTATTCTGAAAAGTCAAATGAGTGAGTAACGTCACGAAGGGCTTTCTATGATACTCCGATTAGCGATTGACAATAATCATGCCAATGGTTAAAAGCTCGGTGAAGTCGGTTGAGAGGTGTCGTAAATGAGAATTATTAATTCTCATACGAAAGTTGTTCAGAGGTGAATGATACACCCTATAGACCGGTAGTCCTTAAAAACATCTCATGGTTAGAATGGCAGTTTAGCCTGACGAATTTCCGAATGTAAGTGTCTAGAAGATCGAATTGTAGAAATGCAATTTCACACATGAAGTGTGGTGGTAGGGGTTTAGTAAGACTCTCCGTTATGAAAGACCCTAAGTTGTTACAGGCAACTTTGTTACTACAGGCGCAAAGGGAAAACCTAAAAGATGTAAAAGATGGGATAAGAATGAAGGAACGCGGAAAGCAGTAAACTCCAATGTTAAAGCGGGTTATAGCTGATAGGGAGGCTTCAAGGAAAACATTAAATGTATAACTTGAATTTATTACTGTGAGAGAGGTGGCACGAGCGTTGAAGTTTCTGTAATGGAGATGGAGCAACAGCCACTAGTCAGCCTTATGTTTAATTCGACTATAAACTTAATTAGTTAAATAGGGTTCGGGTATGACTAAGAGAATTTGTCTCCACAATCTCAATTTGAGGAGAAGATGACCTATTTATAGTCAAGACCATACCAAGAAGGTTCAGAAACTCAGAAATGCTGAATATTACGACATGCAAGGCATTTTTGATGAATTTTATAGGATCTCAGCAAATGGATCTAAACTCAATAACCTCATGGAAGTTATTACATCACGGGAAAATATTCTTCTAGCTTTTAGAAACATAAAGAAGAATAAAGGAAGCACAACGGCTGGTGTTGATGGCAAAACTATAGCGGAATTTAAAAATATGAATATTGATGAATTCGTAAGTATGATTCAGAAATCTTTTAGTAATTACACTCCCAAAGCAGTTAAAAGGGTTGATATTCCGAAACATCCTGGTAGCAATAAGACCAGACCATTAGGAATTCCGTGTATAAAAGACAGAATTATACAACAATGCATCTTTCAAGTTCTTGAACCTATTTGTGAAGCTAAATTTAGTGACAATAGTTATGGATTTAGACCAAATAGAAGTACAGAACATGCTATAGCAAGCCTATATAGAAAAGCACAAGTCTATGGTTTTCATTATTGTGTGGATATTGATATCAAGGGCTTCTTTGATAATGTCAATCATGCTAAGCTATTGAAACAAATTTGGTCTATAGGCATTAGAGATAAACAACTTATTAGTATTATTTCAAAGATGCTTAAAGCTAAGATTGTTCATAAGAATGGCTCTAAAGAATATCCAAGTAAAGGCACACCACAAGGCGGAATCCTGTCTCCACTGTTGAGTAACATCGTTCTCAATGAGCTAGACCAATGGATTGATAGCCAATGGCAAAAGTTTCCTGATCTCAAAGAAGTAAAATGCCAATATAACAAGAAGGGCACTAAAATTAGGAGTAGTGAATTTCGTAAATTACGGAAGTCAACCTCTCTTAAAGAGATCAATATAATCCGTTATGCAGATGATTTTAAAATTCTCTGTAAGGATTACGAAACTGCCTACAAAATGGATCTAGCTGTTAAAGATTGGCTAAAAGAACGATTAAAACTCGATGTCAACCCACACAAATCCAAGATTACTAACATGAGGAAGAAATCTACTGATTTCTTAGGGTTTAGAATAAAGCTCAACCTTAAAAAAGGTAAGTTTGTGATTAAAAGTAATATTTCCAAAAAAGCAAAGGCAAATATAATTAGAATGCTCAAAGAGCAGATCAAAGTCATGCAGAGAAGTACTTTGCCTAATAAAGACTTTGGAAATTACAACGCAAAAGTTATTGGTTTTCATAACTATTACAATAAGGCAACACATATTAGTATTGATATGGGACAGGTGGCTTTTAGCATCAAACGAACCCTAGCGAATAGGTTGAAACCTAAAAAATGTCTTGATCTAAGTAAGAAGAATTTTCTAATGAAGCAGTACGGTGACAGTGAGCAGTTGAGGACCGCTGTGGGTGGAAGAATTATTGCACCTATCGGTTACTGTAAGCATAAACACCCATTAGCTAAAGACGCTAGAATAAATAAATACACCCAAAGTGGTAGAGAAATTATTCACAAAGGATTAGGTATCAATAAATACATATTGAGCTACCTAATGAAAAACCCACTTCCTAATAAAAACTTAGAATATAACGATAATAGAATATCTTTATATGCTGGGCAACTTGGTAAGTGTGCAGTGACTAATTTACCGCTTGAGATTGGAGATATGGAAGTACACCATATTATCCCTTCTTCTATTGGTGGAGACGATTCCTATCGGAATTTAATCTTTATTAAGTCGGATGTCCATAAGTTAATTCATTCAACAAGAGAAGCAACGATCTCTTCTTATTTGAAGAAGCTGAATTTGGATAATAAACAACTTAAAAAGGTTAATGTTTTGAGGGAAAAGGCTGAGAATCTATCTATTATTGTAGCGTAATTAAAAATCTTCTAACTTTTGTCTTGATGAATTTACACTAATTAAACGTTATGTGGTCAAACATTGGTTGATGGCAAGCCGTATGCCGGGAAACTCGCACGTACGGTTTTGAGTGGGGGAAAAGGTCAATTAAGTAGGTGTATTGCTATTAGCGACACTTAATGATTGTTAGCGGAGGGTATTTATCCGAAGACTTACCTATCACTATTTTTTGGAATGCTTCATACTAATGAGCCTCAATTTGTATTCCGAGTAAAAGCTAATGATACTTCTTTAATCATTAATGCTGAAGATATCTTTGAAAATATAAAAATTAAAGAAACACATTATCCTACAGAGTGGGAAAACAATGTGAATTATTAGGAAGGAGAAGAAGAGGATATCTCCTCTTCTTTTTTTAAGGAGTGTTAAACTATGGGATTGAAAATAATGGATAAAGATACTATGAAACCATACTATTATATTGTTCAAATTGGAGTTGGAGCAAACGGAAGTCATTTTTTTCGTTCTCTGTGTCAAGATATTTCAACTTATTTTTCACAAAAGAGATTATCTTTTAGTGACTCTTCGCCATTTTATTTAGACTTTTATTTAGTTGATGAAGATAAAGTGGAGGAGAAGAATTTTAATAATCAATTGTTTGATGAAGATGATTTAGATGAATTTAAAGTAGATGCTCTTAGAGAACGATATGCAGAGCATTACAAACTTGAAGTCCAGTCAGTACCTAAGTATGTAACTGATATTGAGACCTTACAAACATTGTTTGCTGCCGCTAAAAGTGGGAAGAATGTTGTACCTATTTTAATTTCTATGGTAGATAACAATGCAACACGTCAATTAATGGATGAATTTTTTCATAGTGACTACCTGGAGGATCTTATTTATATAGATGCAGCGGTAGAAGGTGTCTATATGGTTCCTGATAAAGAAGAAAAAGACTTTTCAGAAGAAGAAAAGGCAATTGCGGCCCGCTCAGGTTTCTCTGGACAGGTAGTGATTGGTTTTAAGAAGAAAGGTCAAGTCTGGCTACAACCAGTTGGCAGGATCTATGATGACATATTAACTGATGAACATACTGCTTTTCCAAATCAATCTTGTGGTGAAGCAATCATCAATAATCCTCAGAGATGTGCAACCAATAAGTTTGCTGCACAGATCGCTAATAACATGATGAATAGTTTATTTCATACTAAAGAAATAGTGACACATAGCGTTACCTTTAATGCTCAGTTATGTGGAGCTAATCCAATATATGTTCCTAAAAATATTCAAAAGGAATATAACGCATATAGAAAAACTTTTTAAGGAGAGATGAAAGATGGCACATTTAGCCCTTTATCGAAAATACAGACCAAGTGGATTTGATCATTTATTAGGACAAGATCATATAAAGAAAACATTATTAAATGCTATTAATCAGGACTCTATTTCTCATGCTTATTTATTTTCTGGTCCTCGGGGTACAGGAAAAACAAGTACAGCTAAAATTTTTGCAAAAGCAATTAATTGCAAAAGTATTGTTAATGGAGAACCTTGTGGTACATGCGATATTTGTTCAGATGGTAACCCGGATATTATTGAAATTGACGCAGCATCAAATAATGGTGTGGAAGAAATAAGAGAACTAAGAGATAAAATCGGATATACGCCGGCATTTAGTGACTATAAAGTTTATATTATAGACGAAGTGCATATGTTAACTACTGGAGCATTTAATGCCCTTCTTAAAACACTTGAAGAGCCACCAAAGCATGCTATTTTTATCCTAGCTACAACGGAACCGCATAAGATTCCACTTACTATATTATCACGGTTACAACGTTTTGATTTTAAACGGATAACAGATACTACTCTTGTAGAAAGAATGAAATATATTCTTGAGCAAGAGAATGTAGAGTATGAACCAGCTGCTCTCAATGTTATTGCCCGGGTTGCAGACGGAGGAATGAGGGATGCACTTAGTCTGTTAGATCAAGTGTTAGCTCATTCTAATGGGAAAATAAACTTAAATGACGTGATTGAATTAACCGGCACTGTTGATTTAGCTAAAATTGGAGCTGTTGTTCAAGCAATTGATAATAAAGATACGTCTCTTGTGCTCGATTTGTTAGATCAAATGATAGAAGTCGGTAAAGAACCAAAATTTCTTTTGGATGACTTGCTTTCCTATTATCGTGATCTTCTTGTATATAATCGAGTTGGAGAGGGAGCAAATCTTACAAAAGTGATTACTGATGCTTCTTTTAAAACAATAGCAAGTCAAATAAGTACAGAGAGAATTTACTCTATTATTGATATTCTTTCTAAGTGTCAAAATCAAATTAAATATAGCGGCCAAGATAAAGTTATTCTAGAAGTTGCTTTAATTAAAACTACAGCTGATAATCCAGTTGATGAAATTTTAATTCTTAAAGCAGAAGTTGAAAAACTAAAAAGAATCGTTACAAATGGCCAATTTGTAGTCTCAGATCAACAGGCAGCAACTTCTAGTAAGGAAGAAATCCTTAAGGAAGAGCCAAGCCATCGAGAAACTAATTTGATTGATTCTAAAATTGGAGAGAAGGTAGCAGAGGTTTCTATTGGACTTGATGAAATTTCTTCAATAGTTGAAAGTTCTAATCAATCTAATGAAAATGTAAATAAACCAAAGATTATAGATGATCCTCAAGAAGCATTTATCCGTCAAATGGCTGGAGAAAATGTTATTGCGGCAGCTGATATGTTCCCACGTGAAAAACCAAAAGATATGAAGCAAGAGCTTATAGATATGTCATTTAATAAAAATCAAGTAGATAATGAGGAAAATCAACAATCTAAACAAGAGATTACTACATTACAAGAAATTCAGGACAGACCATCTGATTCCGCGAATGAAAATGAATCTATCCTTGAAAATCAAGAAATTCAATCTCCTTTAGAAAATGAAGCTTTAACATTTCTTGATCAATTAGAAGATGATATAAAAAAAGGGGCAGCTTATATTGAAGTGGTTGACGATAATGGTTTCCCAGCTTCCGATGACTTAGCACCGCCATTAACAGAAGAAGATCCTTCTTCATTTGTAAGCCAAGAGCAACCAGTATCAGTATCTCCTAAACAGCCAGTTTCAGAGAAGAATCAGAAAGTAATGGATATACTTGCTGAGGCTAAAAAGGAATATCGTATGGAATATCTAGAGAAAGAGGAACAAGTTCACAGTATTCTTAAACAAGAGAGAATGTCAGTATTATCTTTATTTAGAGAAGCAGCAGTCATAGCTGTTAGTAATTCGAAAATCGTAGTAGCAATGAAAGCTAAACCGCAGGTGAAAATGTTAGAAAAAGTGTCTAATCGAAGTATCGTTCAAGGTGTTTTAGCAGAAGTATTTGGACGATCTCTTGAATTAGTCGTTCTCGATGAAAAAGAATGGCTTGAAATTAAAAATAATTTTGTTAAAAATTAGGATTTGAATATAGAAGGTGATAACTTTTAGTTATCACCTTCTTCCCTGATATATCTGGATTTTTTCTATCTTTGTTTTAAGTAATATTCATTCTATTACAAATGCAGCAACGAGATAAAGTCAAAGAAATGTTAACTGATTACTTATCTTTCTCAAAATTACCTAATATCAGAAGATCGCCAGGAGCATAAACATCACTCAAATTAATGACATTGTTATTAGGAAAAAGGAGATTTTGTAATGCAAAGACAGAGACAGGCGCAAAATCAACATTTATTTGTTCCACTATTTGATTTGGTATTTGCTCCCGCAGTACTTTATTTACTTGAGCTTGTAAGTCATCTGATCCACAAGGACCACCACCAGATGTTCGTCCATCGACGGTAACTGACTGATTAGAAACGTTGATTTTTACTTGTTGGTCTATTCCATTTCCTTCAACAGAAAGCGGAAGTGTTGCAGAAATATTCATTTTAAAATCGGTACTACTCTCAGATTCACTATAAGACCAATCAGTGCACCAGTAGGTACACGTTTTTCGACGAACTCTTTCTATAAAAGTTTGACTTTGTTGTTTAGAGAAGGATAGTTTAAGTTTCCCTTCACTTGAAGGAGAGATTGTCATGCCACTTATTGGCCAAGGAACATTTTTGCCTCCTTTAATGACATAACTAATTTCTTTAAAAATGACTGTCGCATTATTTCCAGGAGAATGAGACTCGCTTCTATTTAATCGACTTAAATCGACATCTCCATTTACGAAACCCTCATTAAAATGTGCATCCCAAGCCATTGATTGATCTTTTGGATCATTCCCTTGTATTCGCCAACCATCCTTGTTCATGCTATGTGGAATAATTTTATCAAAAAATAGTTGACTATTTGTCATAAGACTACATTCATATCCTTGAGCAATAGGTTCAGGAACATTGTTTAAGAACGTTTGACTGTAATCAAGAGCAGCTCGATTAGCTGTTTGAATAAATAATTGCAACATTTTATTACCGCTTGGTGTGACTAGTGTTTTAAATAGAAATTGGTTAGGACGAAGATCTTCTAAAGTTGAAAACTTTGTTAAGTCTAATGAATTTATAATGTAACGAACTGAATGTGAAGTAAAGTATGCTTTAACTGCTTCATTAAATTCAAGACGTTCTTCATCACTCATTTCAATATTTTCTGCTGTAAAGCTACCTTGCGCCAAGTCTAAAATGACACTATATATATTGTCACCATCATTTTCCACTATACCTTTCATTTTTGTAATAGGGACAATAGCATTAAGTTTTTCACCTTCAATAGAAATTGGTGCATCACAATTTGGTAATTGATCATCTTGCTGAATACAACGTGTCAAAGTACCGGAAGTTATTTCCATTTCAAGATTGACAGTTTGATCATTATTTGGTAAGAATGTTAATCTAGGATATGCATATTGAATATCAAATTTCTTAATTGAATAAATCGTTGGTGGACCTTTTATCACGACGCTTTTCGTAACAGCACTAATTTTCCCACCAAATTCTTTATCATTATATTTAAATTCATTATATTGATCCTCTAAAACATCATTAATTTTCTCAAGTGATAAATTAAAAACGACATCCCAACCATTTAAAGCCGATCCTTGCTTATTCATTGTTGAAACAAGATCTTGAACTGATGGTGTATCACCTAAATTAGTTGTTAATAGCATTCTAGAATTTAAGTGGTCAGAATAAACAGCCGGAATATCTTTAATTCTTGCCTTTAATATAAAAGTAAGTTTAATATTGACCGTTTGCTGTTCAATTTGCATCCCCTTATTAATCTTTGTTTTTGGTAAGCTAATTTCCCAAGTTGAAAAAGGTGTAATAGGATTAACATCATATGACCAAGACAACCCATTATCTGAAAATTTAGGTTTATTAGTTGCAACTTCATATTCATAAGTTCGTTCTCTTTTTATTGTATGAAAAGTACGTAAATTTCTGTCTATGTCTCTGTCATAGAATGGAGAACCATTATAAGCTAAGTTAATTAAATAACTGCCGCTTTCCGTTGATTTTATCCCATCTATTTCTGCTGTTACTGCAATAACACGTGTGTTCACATATTCTAAAAATTCTAAATGATCTGGCTGTATATTAACTCTAAGTACATTTCCATCTATTAAATTGTTTATGTCTACCCCATGAATCTCAAAAGGAATTGGAGTAGTTGTCATTGATTGATAACGATTTAATGAAGTTTTTGCTTGTATTTTATTTGTTTCTTGACGAGTTATAGCACTTCTGAATCCAAGAAAATCATATGATTCAATTGAAGTCGGTGGTTGTAAAAATTGGTATTGTAACGCTTGATCCTTTAAATTAAAGGCTTTTGTTAAAATACCCATCATCTGATTTTGAATAAATGTAAGATTTCCGGTTAAACCAATTAAATCAATTTCAGAACGATTAAGATTACTAATATTCTTCGGTTTTAGATATCCTTTTAGATTAGACAATCGCTTATTTTGAGCTTCATTTAATGTTTGTTGCTTCTGCTGAATATAGATATCTCTTGCAAGATCACGAGCACTTGATTTTGCACTTGCCCAAGCTTTTCCACGAATAACAAAGATGTTAAAAGCTTCTTGTAAAACTGCTTTATATTGGTTAACAGTCGGATCAGAAGGACCTGTTGCTAATATCATCGTGAAATGTTGACTCATTTCATCCCAAGCAATATTAGACTCAATATCAAAGTCGTCTAAACCATCTAATGTTAGATTAGCATTTCTAATCGCATCAATATTTCCTTTTCCCGAAGTATAGGCTTTAGAAGTAGCATTTAGAATTGTAAGGAATTTCTTAATCATTTGTACTGATTTAGCTAAATCTTTAACTGCAGAAATTGCTTTAGCAGGGGTATAGATGGTTACACCTAAGTCAAAGAGATTTGTTGCCAAATCAAGACCAAATTTAATCCATTCTCTTGTTTCCCAGTCATTTACACTCTGTTTATAATTTTCGATAGCTGTACGAACGCTACTTTGCTGATCATTCACTGATTTTTCTAATGCATCAATTTTATTTTGCTGTGATTTATATTCATCTTTTTTCTGGTTAATAATAGATGTATAGAAAGAAACAAGATCTTTTTGTTGAGCTGCATTTGCATCAACAATTTTCATTAGTAGCTCACCAGATTGAACAATATTACTGTTTAAAGTTTTAGCAACATCAATAATGAGTTCATTTTGTTTTCGTAAATCAATTTTCTCTTGATTAGCTTCTATCTGATCATTAATTGCTTGTACATAATCTAAAATTGCATTCACTTGCTTCTCATAATCCGAATAAGGGAGAAGAGGGACAAATGTATAAGAAGGGTTCTTGCTAGTTAATTTCGCAAGATCTAATGCTTGAACACGTAAAGTAAGTAGTTCTTCATTTTCTGAATTTTGTGGAACTAGATCTCCTAACCAAAGAAGAGCTGTTTGTACAAACTTACGTACTTTTTCACTTGTATTAATATTGCTAATAATGCCTTCTGTAAATGCGAATGAAAAGACCATACTATCTTTTAAACGAGATAATAAATCAGTACTTGGAGTTATACGAATATCTGTTTCTACGTTAATATCATATCTTCCATTAGCTGCTACTGAAAGAGTATATACTAGACCATCTACAATAGTGCTATGCTTCGTGTTAGCTTCATTTGTAATAAGCAATGCTCCTCTGAATGTATGACAATATAATTTAAAGGAATCATAGGCTCTATCAGTAAAAGAAAGTTTTAAAAGTGATTCATTATTTTCCATATCTATTAACTGTGAAACAATTACAACATCTGTTCCAGGAACCTGAACAAATTGATCGCTAGAATGATGAAGTACATTCGAAAATAAAGTAAATTCTTTGACTTCTTCTTTCGCAATAAATTTCATTTGAGATAAATCTATATATGGCTTATATGCGTTGATTTTAGGAGTGGAAATAGTTGATAAAAATCCAGCGACTTGATTTTTTGAAAATTCCGATTTTACATCGCAACAATTATAAGAAATAAACTCTGTTTTGATTTCTCCTTTATATTTTTGAGTGATAGCTGCTTTAAATATTCTTGTCCAAGCTTGTTTTCGATTATGTTCGGCAAATAAAGTCATGGATGTAAGTTCATAATTTATCGGTACAATTTCATTAAATTCTTCATTTAATCTATCGATCGGAATAAGACTGTCTTCACTGAACGGGGCAAATATTGTGTTTGTTTTTGCCCATCTATCATCATTCCAATCTCCAGTTTTCATAGTTTCTTCTAGCTTTATATGACCGCTCATTGATAAAATTTTCCCGTATTCTTTCACATAACCAAAAGCACCCTTGTTTATATCTGTAGTAAAATATCTGAAAGAGATTGCTTCAGGGCCAGATAATGGGTTTTTCCCATCTGCATATGCTTTTTTAATACGTTCAAATCGATTTAAAGGGATAGCGAATACTTGAAAAATGATATCACCAGCTGAAACTTTGGAAATGAAATGTGTTCCAAATTTATTGAAAAATTTCAAATAAGATTGTGCAATTTTAGGATTTATCAAATTAGGATTAAACTGTCCCGCTTTATCAGAACAATGTCGCAAAGCAACCATAGCTTTTCTGAAATTTTTATTAACTCCTAAATTTTCTGGGATTCTGCTAGGATTAGGATGGATTCTTATACCTTGTTCTGAACTAGGATGTTCAGCATATCCTGATTGGCGATTAATCTGGACTAAGGCATAACCATAATCAGGATTACTTAAATCAACTCCAAGGGAATCAGACAATTTTTTTAATGATAAATTACGATCGTGATCACTAATAAGGAGTTGTCCAGCTGGAAGAACAGGGGCTTTCGTTCCATCAGTTGGATTTACTATTCTAAAAGGATAAAGCTTACTTAATAGGCTTTCAGAAGAATCATGTAACGATATGTCTGGGTAGCTCCAATTACTTTCTTCTGAATTTAATTCAATATCGAATTCTTGCAATGACATTTCTGAAGGTCTAAATAAGCAATCATTTTGAACATCACCTATTCTCCAATCAGGGTTATAGCCGTAAATTAAGTTCGTTACAGTTCCAAGCTTAATGCTAGAATTAATTTTCACTAACATTCTCCTTTTTAAATAATAATAATAGTTTAGTTGGGGGTAATTATTACCAAACTATAAATTTATTGTTAATTATTTCTTAAATGATGTCAAGAATAATAGTATTAAAGTAGCATAAATTAATCTGTAGGAAAGTGAATGAAAAAGGAATTGTATTAGTCAATATTTAAAACATTTGACTATAAAGTATTATTTATTAGGGAATTAGGAGAAATATTAGAGAAATTAGAGGGATTTTTTTGTTATGATGTGATAATATAAGTCTATAAAACTCTCTTTTCATTCTAACCCATGCGGGATAGAACAACTATTTAAAAACACTCCTAGAGTGATCGAATGTATCTAAATTGATACGAATCCATTCGATTGTTCTAGGAGTGTTTTTTTGTGCGCTCAAACACTTTTTTAAGGAGGAAATAACATGTTAAGGGAAAGTATTCAATTTTTAAAAACACATATTTTACAAGCAAGAAGGGAGAAAATTTGTTCTTCTGAAGAAGCAAAAATTGCATGGGAAAATGTGAGTTTGATGAAGGAAAATGGAGAATTAGTAGAAAGTTTCATTTGTATTCTTGCTAAAAGAGCTTTATATGGACAAGCACTTCCGTTTCATATAATCTTAGAAGGTTTTATTGAAAGAAGAGGGGAGGATGCTTTATGAGCGTACTCGCACTTCAACCAAGGGTGACTTCTCTTATCCGGAAAGTTTTCTCTAATGATAAAGTGGCTCATGCTTATGTATTTTCGGGAGAGCCAGGTGTAGGCAAAGAAGAAATTGCATTTTGGATGGCTAAACAATTTTTTTGTAAACATCAAAATGAATCAGGTCCATGCGATGATTGTAATGAATGTAAACGAATTAATTCATTAAACCATCCGGATCTTCATGTAGTTGAGCCAGAAGGCCAAAGTATAAAAATTGATCAGATCCGTTCACTTCAAAAAGAGTTTTTTTACAAAGGAGTGGAGTCTAATAAAAAATGCTATATTATTAAGCATGTTGATAAAATGACTGTACAAGCAGCAAATAGTTTGTTGAAGTTTTTAGAAGAGCCAAATGGTCAAACATTAGCAATTCTAATAACAGAAAATAAGCATCGTATTATTAAAACTATTTTGTCACGAACTCAAATGTATCAGTTTGATCCTTTAAAAGAAGAGAATGTTTTATCCGCTTTTGTAAATGAGGGGATAGAGAGGGAAGTTTCGTTTCTTCTTTCAAGAACAACTAAAAGTATTTTAAATGGGAAACAGCTGTTAGAGGAAGATTGGTTTTTTAAAGTAAGAGACCTGTTTTTCCATACATTACAGCAGTTTCTAGAAAATCCTTATGGAGCTATTATTACGATTCAAACAGAGTGGCCTAATTTATTTACGGATAAGGATAAACAGCAATTAAGTTTAAAATTATTAAGCTTATGGTTCAATGAGATCGTAAATATAAGTCTTAAGCGAGACATTGGATTAAATGATAAAAAGGCTTTATTAGAAGCGTATCAACATCATTTTACAGTTTTTGAAGCTGCAGATATGATGGAATTATTAATTGAAGCCAGCGGAATGCTGCGTTCTAATTCAAATTATTTAATGGTTTTAGAACATATTTGTCATTCATGGCTTGAATATATAAAACGGTAAAGATAAAATATAGATATAGAAATTTTCTTTTTATTTCCACCCAAGCGGGAGGATATCTTTTTTATATAACTTTGTTTAAATACGCCTATGACGGTGATTGTGATTAACAATTCCCTGTCATAGGCGTTTTTTATTTTCATTAAAACTGAAAAGTTGAATGAAAAGATTATTTCAAATCTAAACACTTTTTTAAGGAGGAATGACCCATGTTTAAGGTCAAAGGAGAATTATTAAAAGATACTGTAGCATCATTAGTAAAAGGGGCAAAGAAGGCTCGATTAGGTGAAAAAACTTGCTTTATTAAGACAGAAGGTAGTCTCGTATCATTGTATTTTAATGGAGACGATCTTCAAGTAGAAAAGAGCTTGGAAGCAGAAATTTCTGCTAATTTAGATATTGCTACATCAATGGCTGAGTTAGAACTTAAAGTAAATGCATTACCATCTGATGAAGATATTACTGTACAACTTAATGGTAATTTACTTTATCTCCGCTGGGGACGCAATTCGAAAATTGTATGTGAAATATTAGCTGAAACAGCACCATTGATTGAAATACCTAAAACTGTTGAGACGATTGTATGGAAACCAGGAGTGTTACAAGCTTATGCTCGGACATTGCCAGCCTTTGCAGCAAAGACAGGTTCTAGTAATGGAAATAACAATCCTGTAATTACTGGTGTTCATTTTTCAAAAGAGAAGGACACTGGAGAAACATATGTAAGAGCTACGAATCAATACCGTGCAGTGACAGTTAAAAGTCCAATGACGGAGTGGTTTGAAGGTGTTTCATTTTCTATACCAACTGAAAGCTTACAGGGATTAGCTGATATATTATCAGCCGACGGTGAAGTTACTATTGGGATGAATGAGGCAAAAACATTGTTAGTGTTTAAAAGCGGTTTAACAACTGCCGTTACCCGGGTATTAGTGGGAGTCTTTCCTGATATAGATAATGGATATGCTGATTACTCAGCAAATACAAAGTGGATATTCGATAGAATGGAGCTAATAGATCTATGTAAACGTGCAAGACAATTATCTCAGTCACGTCCAGCACTTACTATTCGTTCTGAAAACTCTAAAGTTACTGCTGAACTAGATTCTGTTTTGACTCAGCAAATTGGGGCAGTAGCTGAAGGTGAGGTATTTAACTTTAAAGTTGATGCAGAGTATATAGAACTTGCTGCTAGTTTGTTTAGAACAGAAGAAGTTCAAATCCTGTTTAAAAATGAAAGCTCACCTTTAACAATTGTTTGTGAAGAGACAGACCATATTAAAGCATTAATTGGTCAAATAAAGAAATAATTTAATTATCTTGAGGGAGGTGAAGGCGCTGCGTATCTAATACGTAGTGCTTTTTCTTATGGCACATATGATCTACCATTCGAAGGGTATTGATTTTAAAGTAAATACTATGAAAGAGGCTTTAATGAAGGATGAGTGTATGGTTTGTTCCAATAATCATGAACTTCGTTTTAGCTTTAAGATTGCAGATAGAAAAGGTGTGGAAAAGACAGTACATCGTACTACAAATCCTTTATCCTGGCATTATTTAATTCGAAATGAAAAAAGAAATTTGCTCGAAAATGAGGCGGTACTTGCATTAAAAGATTGGGGAATTGATGTTGAACTAACCTCGGTCCCTAAAGTGCAAGAAGCTCTTAATGCCAAGTTTAAAAAATATATGTGGGATAAAAAAAGTATTGAAGCGGTACGGCATACTCCACAATATAAAAGGGCCTATGAACTGGTAGAAAAGAAGTATGGTGGAAAATTATCAGATGGTAAAGAATTGCATCCCTATCAAAAGGAAGGAGCAGCTTATTTAATCGCAAAAAAGAGACTGTTACTTGCATTTGATATGGGTTTAGGCAAGACACTATGCTCACTTGTAGGAACAACAGCCGATCCAAGTAATAAATCAATTCTTATTATAACCATGAGTAGAAATATGAACGATTGGGTTCGTGAGATAAAGGTTTTAGGACTGGAAGATGATTACATTATTTTAAACAATCCAACAGATTTAAAATCTGCAAAAAGAATTCACTTAGTAAGTTATGAAAAGTGGGCTCGTGATTCAATTGTTTTTTCTAAGAAATCACATGCAAATTGCCCGGGATGCAATAGTACGCTTAACTTTCATTCAAATCTTCAATACTGTAAAAATTGCAAAGAAAAGGCTAAGCCACTAGAGGAAGCATATTCATATGATGACCTTCCAGAGAAATGTCCTTGCTGTAATGAAGAATGGAAAAAGAAAGGTTTATATTGTGTATGTGGCTTTTCTGTTGTTAAACAGCGAAAGAAATCATTATCTTCTCATTTTCATACAGGATATGACGCTTGTATTGTAGATGAGGGACATTATCTCAAGAATGGCAGTTCTAAGCGAAGTAAATCCGTTGTTCGAAAAGTAAGAACGAAGGTGCGTTGTATTTTGACAGGTACTCCTGCAGAAAACGGATCAGAAGATTTATTCTGGCAGTTAGCTTGGCTAACAAGTTGTGGTTCTCATTTTGAAGATCCTTATTATCGTACTCCTTTTTTAGGATATGGAAAAAAAGGAGAGGAACACTTCAGAATGTTTTACGGGGGAGGCCATAAAAGAACACTTTTAGAAGTGGATAATATAAAGGCTCGTATTTCCAATCATGAATCATTATGGGAATTATTAGACTCTCTTATGATTCGGAAAATGAAGCAGGATTCTGATGTGAAATCTGTTATTAATGTTCCACGGCCGAAACATATTCGACGCCATTTAGACTTAACTGAAGCTGACAGAGAATTATATGATACAGTCCTTCAACAATTCCAACAATGGTATGAAGATGAACTGTTAAAAAAAGAAGCCGCTTTAGATAGAGGAGAAAAATACAATATATCCTCAGTAACTGTATTTTCTTGGCTTACTAAGTTACGTCAAGCAGCTAGTTGTCCATGGGTTTTTGATGAATATGATGCTTCACGTAATGAACAGCCAACGAAAATTCGTTACTTAATAGAAAAGGCAAAATCTTATTTAAGATTGGGCAAGAAAATGCTTATATTCACTTCACATAAAGCTACTGCAGAACAGTTAGGTTTAATCTTAGATGGGATTTTACCTGGTAAAGAAGCTGCTTATATTCATGGAACAGTTGACATGAAATATCGCTTTGATTTAATGGACCGTTTTCAAAATCCAAATGATAATCTTTCAATTCTTGTGATGACAACGAGAACAGGAGCTGAGTCCTATACATTAACGGAAGCTAAAGCTGTTTTCTTATATGACTTAGATTTTAATGCTAAGAAAATCGAACAATGTTATTCACGCGCAGTTAGAATGGGACAAAAATCAGTAGTAGACATTCTATGGCTAATTGCAGAAGGCACGATCGATGTTAACATGCATGGGCTAGTCCTCTCTAAGCAATCCGGAGTAGATTTAGCAATTGATCGAGAAGAATTAGATTTTAATGAGATCGCAAAAGAGTTTGAAGGCGATGATTCATTAGAGATGGATGGAATGGATTATGTTGCTTTCGCAGCAGATATGTTAAACAGAGGGACAAAGCGAGACGAAGTTTTTGCAGTCTCTTAAAAACTTTTTAAGGAGAGATAAGTATGGAACCTATATATGATCAAACAAAAAAACATTTAACGATTGAATGGATGGAGTCAAAGAAAAATGAGTCTCCTTCCCATCGATTCTTTAGTAAGAAGCCTATTAAACTTCAAATGCATCCCAAATTGGCAGATAAGTTAATTAGAGCCTATTTTAAAGGGGCTATGCCAAGCTGGATTAAGCGTTATGCGGAGACGCACAATTTTGAAGTGAAACAAGTTAAACATGAAGGAAAGGATGGTTGGTGGATAGCAAAATGGGCAGGATTTGAAGGAAATCCTTTTTCTTCACCGACTGTTAAAGGAGCTGTTCGTCAATTTTCTAAAATGATCCCTTTTGTATGTGAAGATTTAAGAGAAAAAGTTATAGATAATCTTGATATTATAGAACAAAATTTATCGATTGATCCTAGTCATTTTCACGGTTTTGGATTATATTTTCGTCCTGAAGAAATCAATAAAGAAGGTGGTTGTTTACTACTCGAAGAAGATGTAATACCTGAACGGGACCAAGAAGAAGATGAAGATGAAGATTATCGAAATTTAATAGAAGCTCATGGAAAATTAGCGGATTTGGTGTGGGAAATAACTAATCCTTTATCAAAAGAATTAGAGGTATCAGATGAAGAATTAGTTAATGACATAGAACTTAATGAGGAAGAGGATGAAGAAGTTCTTATTAATAAAAGTGATGAAATTATCATAGATTTAGAAGAAATTAAGGTTGAAGTTCCTGTTCTTGAAGAAACAGAAGAAATAACAGAAGAAGTACCGCTTGAAATCACTGCTGTTGGAGAAACAGAAGAAATAACAGAAGAAATACCGCTTGAAATCACTGCTGTTGAGGAAACAGAGGAAATAACAAAGGAAGTACCGCTTGAAATCACTGCTGTTGAGGAAACAGAGGAAGTACCGCTTGAGATTACCACTGTTGAGGAAACAGAAGAAATAATAGAGGAAGTACCGCTTGAGATTACCACTGTTGAGGAAACAGAAGAAATAATAGAAGAAGTATCACTTGAGATTACCGCTGTTGAAGAAGCAGAGGAAATAATGGAAGAAGTACTACTTGAAATTACTGAAGAATCAGGTAATGAGATTGAAGATAGTCTACTAGAACCTGAAACTGATGTTAGTGAAGATGTGTCTATAGCAGCTCTAATTCAGAAACTTGTTCCATTAAAGAATGATGATAAAAAGGCAGGGGCTATAGCTGGTCAAATGCCACTGTTCTAAAATTAATTTTAATTAAACTTAAAAAAAACAGTTTTGAAAAGTAGAAGAGAGCCATTGTTTTGATCATTCTTTGTTCAAAACAATGGCTTTTTATATGAAGTTAAATCGAAGGTTTAGCGTTATTTTTAATTAATCTTATTTACAAGTTAAAGAGAAATAATTTACTCATGGGGGAAATACTGGTAAAATTCATTCATATACATAGTAATTCTATGTTTATAGTTTTATAAAGTCACTATCTTTTAAAGAGGAAGGAGATTTTAAAATGATTATAAACGATACAGTCTTTGGAGAGATTGAATATACTTATGGTTGGTGTAAGGACATCACTGTTAAATTTTTCGAAAAAGATACTGAAATAGTATTAATAATTGCTGGTGAAATAGATGAGAAATTTAGTGAAGGACAACATGAATCATATAGTTCATTAATGCAAAACTGGGAGGCCTTACATCAAAGCTTCTTACAACCTATTTTAGACTATTATAATCAAAAGCGACATGAACTAGGGTACGATGTTGCATTTAATGAGAATTATCCTTTGATTGAAACAAAAGATCAATTATTGGAACACATAACTTTAGTTGGAATTATGGTTTCATATGAAAATATTTATGAAGGCTGCCGAGATATAGGGATATCTTTCGATTGTACATGGGATGAAGAAAATGGTTTAGGGATTCGTCTTATAAACGAAAAAGTAATTGCAGTAGGTTACCAAGATGTTGCGATATGAATAAAAGAACTTGTCTATAAACTGCAGCTTGAAGCTGCCTGATATTGCCTTAATGGCAGCATTTTTTTGTTAAAGGCCTTCCTTATGAAGGTTTCCCCTCAAATGCTTCTTTTTGACGACTCCACGACTCTACGATGCTACGACTCCTAGGGATAATCGGAGAATTTCTTATTGGCTGGGAGAAAAGAGGGGAGATTTGTAGCTACAATATCTCAATTTCATGAGTGACTTGCTGCAGGGCAACAATGAAGATGCCATTCACAGGATCATTAATAGCTATCTTTCTTAGAGACTAATAGCCTTAAAGGCTAACAGAGCAGGCTTAAGCCTGCTTTTATTAGTTAGTCTATGATTTAAGGAGCAAAGAAGGAGGGTAGTAAGAAAATCCATAAAGAAATGAGAATACAAATGTTGATTATAACTCCAAGAGTCTTTAGTTTAGTTTTAACTTGTAAATATTAAGAAATGACAAATAGAATAATTGAAAATAGGGGAATTATAATGTTCCCATGAGAAATAGCTACACCTGATATGAAAAGGATAATTAGTCCTGATAGTACATTGAATATATGAAATCTCTTCAAAAAAACACCTCCTTTTGACAAACTATTATATTTTAACACAAATAATGGTTTTATAGTTTAAATTTGGAATATACGAAAACGGGAGAAAAACAAAGGAAATGGGAGATCGTGCTTTTGTTTTCTGAAGGAGATTTTGAGGTTATTTCCCAGAGGGAAAACCGCCGAATTTGGCTGAATTTAAGCAAATACGGCGGTTGACTCGGATTTTAACTTTGTAAAATGTGACTTATGTTAACTAGACTCACAAGATATGGTATGTTCAAACTTGATTCGATGAAATTAGTCATTTTTTATAATATAATAATCGTATATATTTAACTTTAATTTCATAATATGTAAATTTGTATAAGAAAATACAGATAAGATGAATATGAGTATATATTGAAAAAAATCATCAGTTTCAGTTAAATAAAGGTTCATACTGAATGGTAATTATCTAATTTTGTTAGAGAATATTATTTTTGTAATGTCGGCTAATAATACTTGAAATATTGTGAATAGATTTTGAAAAGAGGAACTCAAATGGAGAAGATAGCAAAGAAATATTTAAAAATATATCGTGATCCAGTACAGACAAAAGATGTTTATACCTATGTAGATTTGGAAGATTATATAAACAAACAATTTGAAATATACATTAGTATTTGTGAAGGATGGAAAGATCCCGATATAGGTACATATCTTGCTTTAATAAAAAATCCATATTTATTAGGTTTATCTATGGCTTTTCAGAATAATGATTATGAGTTATTGAATAATACAATCTATCATTACAGCAAACATAGATTATTAAATATCACAGCTTGTGGGTATGATCATTGTAAATATTTTTGGAGAACTATGGATAGTATGGCTTGCAATTATAAAGAGGTTATTGAGAATTGTTATCCGGTAGAATTGGGGTTATGTAATAATGGTCATCCCTTTTATATTGTTGCAAGTAATTTGTTAATGTCATTATGGTATAAAAATCAGCAATGGCTGGAAATTGCTTATGCTGCAGGAGAAAAATTTCTGGGCCAAAAGAAAGGTTTGTGGGATAAAGCAATCGTTGCCTATTTAATGGCTTTATCGAATAATGATATGGATAAAGCAACTGAAGAATTGAGTAACGTATGTAAATATTCAACAAGGATTGATCGTCCTAAAGTATATAAATGCTTCTGTACAGAAGCTCATGGGTTATATCAGATAGCCAGGTATATATTACCGGAAGATGATTTCCTTCAAATTGTAATGCCTGCTAATGATAATTTTTGTAAGGGACTGATATCTTGGCAGAGGGAACATAAATATCCAGAAAAAGGAGAATTTATCGTACATTACCCAGATGAACTTGACGTGATGAATCATATTTTAGAACTACCATTACCAAAATGCATTTTATTGGGAAGTGGTAAAAAGAGAAAAATAGATGTAGAGCAAATGGAAAAGAATTTGATAGCAGAGTTTGCAACTGGTAAATATTAAGATTGATAAATACAATTTATTAGAGATTATTATGAGCTTGCTAAAAGGATCTTTGATTTGAACTGCACCCCAATTGTTAGACAAAAAATCTAACAGTTGGGGTGCAGTTCAGTTGAGATGAAGATCCTTTTTAGCTTTGTAAAATGTGTATTATGTTAACTAATTCAATAGAAAGCATTGTTTAACTGGAAGAATAATAGTTGAATAATGAATGTACAAAAAATTTTAAAAGAAATATTATTTTCATTAGAGGTGAATTTAGTGAAGAGTAATATATGGAGAGACAACGCTGATGAATATAAATTAGAGCCATTAACAGCTGAAATGCTTAAAAAAGCAGAAGAAACATTCAAAATAAAATTACCATTGTCATACATAAACGTTCTTAGAGAACAAAACGGAGGATATATAAAGTTTGATTCACATCCTTCTGATACTCCAAATTCTTGGGCTGATGATCATATTAATGTAGACCATATATTTGGCATAGGTGAGCAAAATGGTATCTTAAAAAGTCAATATTTAATTAAAGAATGGGATTTACCCAATAATGTTGTTTTAATCTCTGGAAATGGTCATGGTTGGATTGGACTTGATTACAGAAATACAAGGGAAGAGCCTCCGATTATATATATAGATGTGGATTTAGGAAAAATTATCGAATTAGCTCCAGATTTTGATTCATTTTTAAATGGATTATATGTAGATGAAACAGAACATGAGGATACATATTATGAACAAGAGGAAATAAGTTGGACTCTTGATGATCTTAAAACAGTTTTATCAACAAATAATGAGCAAGAGATTATTCCAGCTTTAAACTATCTCTATGAAAACTCGAAAGGAAATGAAATTTTTATCGAGCAAAGTATGATTATTCTCCTTCAAAGCCCGGACCTTGAAATTAAACAGTTAGCAGCTAATTTTACTAATCATTTCAATGAAGTGGGTATACTTTCTTCTAAAGGAATAAAGGAGATTGTTTCCATTATCAAAAGTGACAATGAGATAGAATATTATGTAGATATGTATTTTAGTGAAAATTGAAATGAACTTTTTCATTTAAACGATATATTCATTCAGTAAACAAGAAGTATCTATTATCAAGAGATACTTCTTACTTTGTAAAATGTCAATTATGTTAACTAGAACTATATACTTTGTTAGATAACAAT
This sequence comes from Metabacillus fastidiosus NBRC 101226, assembly GCF_001591625.1. Lineage (GTDB taxonomy): Bacteria > Bacillota > Bacilli > Bacillales > Bacillaceae > Metabacillus > Metabacillus fastidiosus. The sequence goes on along the minus strand of NZ_BCVG01000001.1, from coordinate 4,817 downwards.
AAAATTGTTAAAAAACGCTAGTCGAACCTAGGGTGCTTTCCTTTAAGAAGGAATAGCACTCATTTTTATTGAACTAAAGAACAGAAGAGTTGGAGAAGAATGAGTTTATAGAAATTAAAAATTTAGGAGGATGATAGATTGAAAAAATTTGTGTTGATTCTAATTTTAATCCTTAGTGCCTGCGGGACGAATCAGCAATCAGCATCTGGCGACCTAGAAACGTTCACCCATGACTTTGAACAGAATGGGCTCGCATTAAAAGCTACGATAAAGATAGGCAAAGACATTAAAGTAGACGCATCTATTACTAATACCAGCAGGGAGACTATTATTTATAATGGTCGTTGTGGCATTCCTTTTGGAATATCAGTGAAAAAGGAAGATGCTAATTCATACCTCGTTACGGGTAATGAACAGGAAGAAAGTTGTGATGACATATTTGATCCCAATGATTTAAGAGAAATGAAACCAAATGAAACATTTGAAAAAGAAATAACTTTTAAACGCAAGGTTAGCTTAACGAATGAACGTACTGTGAACGCATTGAGTGGTATGTATGAAATGTCCTTTTCTTTCCAAACTCATGATAATGAGAGATTCTTTTCGTCATTACCTTTAGAACTAATGAATGATGAAGAACCTGAAATAATGACTGTGGATCAAGCAAAAGAGATGGCAAAAGAGAATAAAGAAGTGATGAAATGGTTTGACGAACATGAGAAAGAAAACATGTCAATAGAATCGAAGGACGCAATTTTAAGCGAGGGGATGTGGACGGTTGTTTTTCATGCCATTCACAAAGATGGTGCTGATCGGATTATTATCAACATGAATGCCAAATCAGGGAATATTAAGGCCATTCATTATGAAGAGTTAGGTAAAGACGTATTAGAATTCTTGGAATAAATCGTATGACAATAGTGAAATATGAGGAAAAACTAGATAATGGTTGATAGTAAATATTTAACTATTTGGTGCTTTAATTCAATAAATAATTAAAAGGATCTTTCACAATCAAAGATCCTTTTTTGCTTTGTAAAATGTCGATTATGTTAACTAGAGCTATATATGACGTACATATAACTTATAATATATTATATTTCTTAAGAATCTAAATTTAGGAGTTAATATAACTATGTGGAAGTCTGGTACTTTTAAAGAACTTCAGTTAAATAGTCCAATTGTACAAAGATTTATTGATACTTTTAATAATGAATTTGACAATGGTGGAACAATCATACGTTGTTTTCAAGTAACAAATCATCAAGTTTTTAGAGAGCTTCCTTCGGAAGAAGAAAAATATGAAAAGTATTTTAAAAAGCTTCTGTCTTCTCCAGATATAAGAAATAATATTGCTGAATTAAATATCAGTGATCCACTTGAAAATGAAACAGGGTTAAATGAAATAAATTCTTTAATTCTTGATGGAGATTTTGCAATAACACTCATGTGGGGTGGTGCTTATAGTGAGTCGGATAGGGATGCAAGTGAAGCTAAAAAATTAGGGCAAATGATATGTGATTACATGTTTCAGGATAGATTCTCTGAAGTAAAAGTATTTAATTCGGGAGAAGCTTGGACTGATTGGTTTCATGGTATTGCTTGGGATTTTACTTGGATTATTTTTGATGAAAAGGAACAAAAGTTATGGATTATTTGTATGACAGATGAAGACTAATTTCTTTAATTAGCTTATGAAATAAGGAGAAGTAAAATGTGCTTTATGTTAACCAGATGCTATTATTCAATACTTAAGGATATATGAATGAGGTGATAACTTGGAGTTTTATAAAGGTAAAGGTGAATTTTGGGATAAAGGTGAAAAACCTATATCGGATTTAGATATTAGAGTTGCTGAGGAAAAGCTAGGTGTTAAACTTCCTCAATCATATATAGAATTATTAAAAGAACATAATGGTGGTACTTTAAAATATTCAAAAATTTTTCTTGAAGAAAAGGATAAGGAACGATTTACAATTCCAGAGATAGGTGGAATTAACTTTCAAGGAGAACAAAATGGTGTAGATATCCTTGCTTCTAAGTATTGGATTAATGAGGTTGGTTTACCCGAGTCTATAATCATTCTATGGGGCGATTATCATAGCTGGATTGCTTTAAATTATGAGGAAAATATTGAAAATCCCTCAGTAGTTTACTTTTACGAGGATTATTTATCAGATAATGAAAAATGGAAACAAATAAAAATAGCAAATGATTTTGATGCTTTTTTAAGAAAACTATCTCGTGGTTATATTTTAGATCCTAAAAAGTTAAAAACAAGTTATAGGAGAAAAAGTGAATGAGTTTCATTCAATTAACAGGTAATTTAATCAATAAAGAATAAAAAGGGTTTCTGATAGAAGACCCTTTTTGCTTTGTAAAATGTGGATTATGTTAACTAAATAAATTTAATGATCAATTTTCAAGGACTTAGCAGCTGTAATATTCTTTTAAATACCATTATCTAACATAAATTTCATTTTTGATTTATAGTCACTTTTTAATCAAGTATTTTTCTATAAATTTACATTATAACTAAAAAATAACTTTATTTGATATTATCATAATAAGAGAAGAAATTGAGAGTCAATAGACCTTACTTTACTTCTAAACTTCTAAAGGATTCTATCAAAGGAGCGATTTCATTGAAGCAATACATTTCTCTAGATGAAGGCCATATTTTTGTAACTTGTAATGGGAGTGGCCCACCAATTGTTTTAATTCATGGAACGGCTTCTTATCACTTTTGTTGGAGAAATATATATTCCATACTATCTAAAAATCACACTGTTTATGTGCTCGATTTGCTTGGTGCCGGTGAAAGTGATAAACCCGTAAATGCTTCCTATAGTAAGAAAGCTCATGCAGAAAGGCTTATAGCAGTATTACAGAAACTCAAGATTTCATCGGTTCATTTAGTTGGACATTCTATGGGTGGAGAGGTAGCTGTTCATGCAGCCTTAAAATCTCCTGAATTAGTGAAAAGTTTAACGCTTATTGCCCCTGACGGATTTAGAAAAGGAGTTAATTCGTTGGTTCAAAGCTTGGCAAGAAAGGGATGGTTAAACTGGATATTTAGGCAAATGTTAAAACGTCCACCAAACCCAAAGATGATGTCACGTATGCTTGGGATCCCATCTGAGAAGCTTACTCCTGAATTATTGAATGGTTGGATAAAGCCTTATTCTGACCCTAATTTACCGTTGGTGATTACTAAAACCCTTGCAGATAATGATACAGGAATTATCTCAAATCAAGTTAATAAGTTAACAATGTCAGTATTATTGATTTATGGAACAAATGATAAACTTATTCCACATCATGTTTTCGAATCTTATGAGAACAACTTACTAGATGCGAGGATAGAGAAGTATGAGGGGTTTGGTCATGTTTTAATGGAGGAATGCCCTAATAAGCTGGCTAAGTCAATTTTTGATTTTATTGCATCTGAAGAAAATGATTAATTTTAAATTGGTATGGATTTATGTTTTTCTTATAGAATCCTTTTCTACTTTGTAAAATGTCAATTATGTTAACTAGAGTTTTGAAAGTTATCTAAGTTAATAGAAATTTAATTATTTTATTTATTTTTATGGTATGATTATCCAATTATAAAAGGGGGGGAAATAGATGTTGTTTGTATTTGATTTAGATGGGACGATTTGTTTTAAAGGAGAGCCTATATCTGAAAGGATTCTTAATGCTTTAGCCAATTTAACGAAGCAAGGGCATGAAGTGATTTTTGCTTCTGCTAGACCTATTAGAGATATGTTACCTGTAATTCATAAAGATTTTCATCATTATAAGATGATTGGAGGTAATGGTTCACTTATCTATAAAGAGGGGAAAATTGTACATTCAAAATCTTTTATATCTCAGGATTTAAACAAAATTGTAGATCTAATAAAAGAGTTTGATGGTACTTATCTGATAGATGGAGAATGGAACTATGCTTATACTGGGCCTGATGATCATCCTATATTAAGAAATGTAGATGCTGGAAAATTAGCACAATTAGTTAATTTGAATGAGTTAACTTCGATAGTAAAAATCTTAATCTTAACTTCAAATAATTTTGAACAATTATTTGAAAAATTGTCTGATATGGAACTATTTATTAATCGACATAGTAATGAAAATGTTCTTGATATAAGTCCAAAAGGTATACATAAATGGAGTGCCCTTGAAGCTTTAGGAGTTAAGAGAGGTTCTTATATAGCATTTGGGAATGATTCAAATGATATAACTATGTTCCAAAATGCTTTACATACAGTAATGATTGGTCATCATGAGGAATTATCACATTTTGCAAAAGAATCAATTGATATTAAAGGAAATTTTGAAGAAGAAATCATTAGTAAACTAGAAATGCTATCAGATTATTATACTTTAGTTAAGTAAAAAGGATCTTTGAGAAAAAGATCCTTTTTAACTTTGTAAAATGTGAATTATGTTAACTGGTGTATATCATATTTATATCTTAGCTATATGGATCTTACTTATTCAAAAAAACATACTCTAAAGGAGAGCATGTTTTTTGAAAAGCTAAACTAACGACTTGGAGTCAGCTTAACTAGCTAATCTTAATTATAGCTTTAGCTAAGTTCATTTTTTTATACAAAAATTAAGATAAGGATCTTTAGCTGGAATGTCCTTTTACTGTTTAAAATGTTATTTATGTATTTAAGCTTGGATAGTAGGGAAGGTGGGATCGCCCGAAATATGATTTATATGATTAAAAAGGAGTGTGATTTTAGTATAGGAGGATTGCGTTTAAGGCTGATTTTAATATCTTCATCCGAAATGGGAGTCATGCC